>DATIDO010000163.1:0-4107 GCA_035456245.1 Polyangiaceae bacterium | reverse complement strand
AGCACGCCGGTGTAGATGCGCATGCCCAGCTTGTCGTCTTCGGGCGAAAGCTCGAAGGTCGAGTGCAGACCTACCAGGGGCATCTCCGGGAAGTGCTCGCGGATCAGCCGGACGTCGACGTCGGCCGCGTGATAGAGCGAGCGCCCTCGCCCAGCGCAGCTGGCATAGAAGCCGAAATGAGGCGCCGAGCCGGAGAGCGCGCGACGGTGCGCGCCCAGATGGGCGGCCAGATCGGTTCGCGCTGCCGTCGAGTCTCGCACGGCGAAGGCCAGGCGCGTGCCTTCGGCGAGCTCTTCTGCCAGCAGGATCGCGCCCTGACTGGGATCGACGCCGACGATGGCGCGGATGCTGAGTGAGCGCCCCTCGGGCGAGAGCGGCTTGTCGCCGATGGCCACGGCCACCAGCACCAGTGGATCCCCTCGCAAATCGCGGGCCGCTTCGGAAAGCAGCGGCAACGCAGGCGAGCCGTCCAGTTCGAGCAGCAGAGGGCCGCGGGACTTGGTGACCCTGCCGAGCGGAGAGATCAGGCGGCACGCCGAGGTGGAGAAGATGCGCGGAACGAGCGCACTGGTCATCACCAGCCCGCCGGTGTCGGCCGCCACTGGCGTTCCTTGGCCGGCGGGCGGCACCCAGTGCACGTGAGTCTGTGGCAGCGTACCGGCGCCGAAGACGCGGCCCAGCTTGCCGCGGAGGCGATGATTCAGCTCGACCAACCAGCCGTCTCGATCGGGCGGCGCGCTCGAGAACACCAGCGCCGACGCGCGCCGAGCCTCTTGTAGTCGGGTCGCCAGCTCGACCCCGAAGCGCGAGTCGGCACTCGAACCGAGCACGGCCCGAGCCTCGACGTCGGGGGCCACCAGACCCACCGCTGCGCTCTCGTTCTCGATCTCGGCGCGCTCGGTCAGCACCCCGCGCACGCAGCACACCAACCAGGGCACGCGGCTCGCTCGCGACAAGCCGTCGACGACCTGTTGGGCCTGGCGGATCAGGTCACCCGAGAGGAACAGCAGGCCCACCCCGCGCTCGCCCGCGTGGACCGCAGCGCGTAGCGCGGCACTGGCGACTCGTTCGCTCCGGTCGCTACGCACCTCGAAACTGCGGGCTGAGCTTCCCATTTCTGGCGTGGCCAGCCTATTTGTCCGCGGCATCCCGGGCAAGCCGTCCGCCCGGGCCGGACCGTTCCGCTCGGGCGGCCCGGGGGCCCGCCGCGGGGCTTGCTCCGGCCTGGTGATCTCCGCTGTAATCGGCAGGGTAATGGGTGCGAGTCCTTTCGTCTTGAGATCGTTCGCCGGGACCCACGTGGGTCAGCGCCGGAAGAACAACGAAGACGCTTTCTTGTTGGATGATGATCTGGGGCTGTGGGTCGTCGCCGACGGCATGGGAGGCCAGGCTGCCGGCGAGGTAGCGAGCCAACAGGCCGTCGAAACGGTGCACGAGATGGTGCGCGGCTCCACGCAGACGCGCGAGTCGCAGCGGCCCATGCCGCTCGGTGCCAGCGCGACACCGCCTCGTGTGACCAGCCGCGCTCGTGTGCTCGAATCCGCCATCCAAGCTGCGACCTACATGGTGTTCGGCATGGCCGAGCTGGACCGCAGCAAGACCGGCATGGGCACCACACTCTCGGCCATGTGGGGCACGGCTCAAGGCGCGCTACTCGGACAGGTCGGTGACAGCCGAATCTACCGCGTTCGCGAAGGGCGCGCCGAGCAGCTCACCGAGGATCACACGCTGATCAACTGGCAGCTGCGCCAGGGTCTGATCACCGAAGAAGAGGCCAAGACCTCGAAGCAGAAGAACGTCATCACCCGCGCCGTAGGCAACAAGGACTACGTGCAGGTGGACATCCTCGAGGTAGACGTCCAGTTCGGCGACGTTTTCCTGCTGTGTAGCGATGGCCTCCACGGCTACCTGGAGACGGACGAGATCCCCGCCCTGGTCGAAGGGGGAGGGGACACCGCGGTTCAGGCGCTGATCGACTTGGCCAACGGCCGCGGCGGCAAGGACAACATCACGGTCGCCCTCGTGGTGGCCGAGCCGACGGTCTGAGCGGAGCCGATAGGCGCCGAGCGGCACGGAGCCCGATTGACCCGGAACCGAGCGGCACCGAGCCCGGGGGATTCGGGGCGCCGGGGAATTCTTCGCAACTTATTTGGGTGCTTCGCAAAGTCCCTGTTAGCGGTGTGGCTACGAGGTGAAGCGGTCGGTCGACCGTTCCCCGAGCCAAGGAGCCGACAGTGGAAGCTATGCGCGTGGGTGTCGTGATGGGCGGAACTTCGAGCGAGCGTGAGATCTCGCTGCGATCGGGCGAGGCCGTCGCCGTGGCGCTGGAGGAGGCCGGCCACGACGTGGTTCGCGTCGAACTGGGCGCGGGCATCGACGCCCTGGATGCCCTGGCATCCGCCGACATGGACGTGGCCTTCCTGGCCCTCCACGGCAAGCAAGGCGAAGACGGCTGCGTGCAGGGCGTCCTGGAGATGCTCGGCATTCCGTACACGGGCTCGGGTGTGCTGACGAGCGCCCTCGCCATGGACAAGCTGAAGAGCAAGGAGCTCTTCCGCCTCCACAACGTGCCGACTCCCCCGTACTACGCGGTTCATCGGCGGAACGTGGCCGAGCTCGCCGAGGTCCACGGCTCGTTCGGCTTCCCCGTGGTGGTGAAGCCCCGCCGCGAGGGCTCGAGCGTTGGCGTCGCCAAGGCCGAGAACCTGAGCGAGCTGGTCGCCGCGGTGGACAACGCGCTGCTCTACGACGACTCCGTGCTCGTCGAGCGCTTCATCAAGGCCCGTGAGATCGCCGTCGGTGTGCTCGACGGTCGCGTCCTCGGTGCCATCGAGATTCAGCCCGACGGTGAGCTGTACGACTTCCGCGCCAAGTACCAGTCGGACGCCACCCAGTACTTCTTGCCGGCTCGCGTCGGTGACACGCGGCTGCTCGGCATCCTGAATCTGGCCCAGCGCACCGTGGATGCACTCGACGTTCGCGGCGCTGCCCGCGTCGATCTGCTCGTGACCGAGGGAATGAACGAGTACGTGCTCGAGGTGAACACGCTGCCCGGCATGACCGAGACCAGCCTGCTGCCCAAGATCGCTCGCGCCGCCGGCTACGATTTCACGTCGCTTTGCCTGGCCATCCTGGAGACGGCTCGCCTGGATTCGGGGCTCGGCATGCAGACGCTCGTTCGCTCCAGCATGGAGCAGGCCGACGAGAGCATCTGGGAAGAGGCCGCCTTCGACGACGCACTGCCCGCCGTGGCTCGCTCCGGTCGGAGCAGCCAGTCCAGCGCCCGCAAGAGCGCCTGATCGAGTTCACGAGAGCTTCGCGTTCTGCCGACCATGCCCGCTTCGCCTCTTGGCGTTGCGGGCATGCATGCGTTTTGTCTGTGTGCGGTCACACGCGCACTCGAACGCGCGAAGCGCACGAGCGAGCGGAAACCAGCACGCGCGCAAATGAACGCGACGCAAACCAGCACGCGCGCAAACGAACGCGACGCAAACCAGCACGCGCAAAACGCAACTGTCGGATCCGCCCGTCAGATCGACACGCACAACCAGTCGTCCTAACCCGGTCAGCCTGCCCGGGTTTTAGTCAGGCTGTAGTTCCGTGTGACGGGAATGACCACCAGGAGAAGAAACTTGTAGCGAGTCCACAGAAATGTGGAGACGCGGTGCACTTACTCATGCGATAGTTGGTGGTGACACGAGGCGACGGCCGCCGTGTGGTCGACGGTAACAGGCGACCCCAGGCAGCCCCGATCGTGAGGACTTCATGACCGCTGACGTATCTCTTTCCACTCGCATCGAGAGTCCCTGTCGATGCTGTACCGGTCATTACCGGTTGGTGGAGCCGACTGATGCCTTGGCCGCGCGGCCCGTGTCGGTCGAAGTGGTCTGTGGTGAGTGTGGACACACTACGTTCGTCACTCTGCAGGAGCCGATCCGCGGCCGCAGCTGGACCGGCGGAGCCTCGCTTCGACCTTCGCGTCCGGCCTCACTTCCGCCCTCGAGCCCGCCCGATGCCGCGCATCCGCGCCCGCATGGCACCTACAGCTCGCGCGCTCCGACGCCTTCGGCATGGCCCGGCGGCTCGCTCCCTCCCGGCTCGCTGACC
>DATIDO010000162.1:0-3391 GCA_035456245.1 Polyangiaceae bacterium | reverse complement strand
CGACGCCGAGCTGGTCTCGCTGCGTGATCAGATCAGCTCGGCTCGCACCGAGGACATCCCGCCGCTGCTCGAGCAGATGGAGCGCTTGCAGGCGCTCGCGGCCCGCCAGACCGAGTCGGAGGAGTCCACCGTGGAGCCGCGCTCGCCCTATTTCGGGCGCATGCTGCTGCGCGAGCGCGACAAGGAGCGCGAGATCCTCATCGGCCGTGGGACCTACCTGGACACCAAGGCCGGCATCCGCATCGTCGATTGGCGCGACGCGCCGGTCAGCCGGCTCTACTACCGCTACTCCGAAGGCGACGATTACGATGAGGTTTTCGGCGATCGGGAGGTGACCGGCGAGGTCGTCACGCGCCGCGCCGTCACCATCACCGACAAGACTCTGCGCCGCATCCAGTGCCCGCAGGGCAACTTCGCCCACAGCAAGAAGCACGGCTGGATCCGCTTGGACGACAGCCAGGTCCGCCTGACCGGCGGCCAGGGCACGGCCGCCCGCGCCGAGCGCGGCAGCGGCAAGCTGGGCGTCGGCGACGCCATCACCGAGAACGAAGACAAGCACCTGCGCGAGATCACCCCGCTGATCGACGCGCGGCAGTTCGAGCTGATCACCCAGCCCGACTCGGGCTTGGTGGTGATTCAGGGTGGCGCTGGCAGCGGCAAGACCACCATCGGTCTGCACCGCCTGGCCTACCTGACGTTCCACGATCCCAAGCGCTTCCGCCCGGATCGCATGCTGGTGGTCGTCTTCAACGAGGCGCTCGTCCGCTACATTTCCCAGGTGCTGCCGTCGCTCGGCCTGCACGGCGTGTCGATCCGCACCTACCAGGAGTGGGCTGCTCGCCTGCGCGCCAGCGCCCTGCACCGCCTGCCCCGGCTCTACAGCGACGAGACCCCCGGCGTGGTCACGCGGCTGAAGAAGCACCCCGTGATGCTGCAGCTGCTCGAGGAGTTCCTGGCCCGTCGCGCCAAGGACTTCTCGGCACGGCTCGCGCCGTCGCTGGAGCGCGACCCCAACCTCGAGGGGCCGCTCACGACCTTCGAGCGTTCGGCCGAGCGCCCCTTCGCCCACCGCCTGCACGCCATCCGCGGCTGGATCGACGATCATCACGAGGCCATCGAGCCGGGCGCCCGCAACACGGTGTTGCGCGAGGTGGAGCGCGAGCTCGCTCGTTTCGAGGACATCACGCACGTCTGGGCCGAGCTGCTGACCGATCTGCCGCTCTTGAAGGACACGTTCGGCCGCTTGGCTCCCGGGCAGTTCCTGCCGCAGGATCTGGAGCGGGCCCACTCCTGGATGAACCGCCAGTGCAGTCGCGTGCTGACGGAGCTGGAGGAGAAGCTCGAGCGCGCCGCCGAGCGTGCCGATGCGGCCGAGGCCGCCGAGGCGCGGCCCAGTCGCCGTGAGCGAGACGCCGACGAAGAGTCGGTCCCGAACGAGGATCGGCGCGACGACGAGGACGACTACCGCGCGGTAGACGGGCTCGATCTGGAAGATCGGGCCACGCTCGATCGCGAGGACGACGCCCTGCTGCTGCGGCTACTCCAGCGCATCAAGGGGCCGCTCCGCCGTGGTCAGGTCAACAAGGAGCCGCTCGGCTACGAGCACGTGCTGATCGACGAGGCTCAGGACCTGAGCCCGGTCGAAATGTCCGTCATTTTCGCCACGGTGAGCCGCGGTCAGAGCATCACGTTGGCGGGTGACACCGCGCAGCGGCTGCACATGGACAACGGCTTCACCGACTGGAAGACCGTGCTCGGCGAGCTGGGACTCGCCCACGTCGAGGTCGAGCCGCTGCAGCTCAGCTACCGCTCGACGGCGGAGATCCTCCAGGTCGCCCAGCACGTCCTCGGCCACCTGCGTCCCGTCGATCCACCCCAGGCCACCCGACACGGCGCCCCGGTCGAGCTGTTCCAGCTGGCCGAAACGGGCGATGCGGTCGCCTTTTTGGGCGAGGCGCTCCGGGAGTTGGCCATCGCCGAGCCTCGCGCCTCGGTCGCCGTGGTGGCCCGCTACCCCGAGCAGGCGCAGATCTACTTCGAGGGCCTGCGACGCGCCGACGTCCCCTACCTGCGGCACATCACCGATCAGGACTTCCCGTTCAAGCCGGGCGTCGACGTCACCGATATCCGTCAGGTGAAGGGCCTCGAGTTCGACTACGTGATCCTGGTCGAGGTGACCGAGGCGTCCTATCCGGAAGAGGACGACGCGCGGCACCTGCTGCACATCGGCGTCACCCGCGCCGCGCACCAGCTGTGGCTGCTCTCGAGTGGTCGCCCCAGCCGGCTCTTGCCGGACGAGCTGCGGGATCGCGGATATTGAAGCGGCACGCTTGACCGCGGCGGTACGGCGGAGGGATATGTTCGCCATGCGCCGCTCCTTGGGCTCGTGCCTCGTCGCCTGTCTCGGCCTCGTTTCGCTCGCTTGCGCCAAGCGCACCACGCGCGACTCGATGATTGGGGTCACGCCGCAGTACGAGCAGGAAGAAGAGGAGCCGCGCGAGGCTCCCGTCGACGAGAAGCCCGAGGCCGACGTGGTCGCCCAGGCGGCGCGCCCCTTCACCGGCTACCGCGTCGCCGATGAGCGCTCGTTCGCCCGCGAGAGCTTCCTCACCCACCTGGCAGCGGCCGACGCCATTTGCATCGGCGAGCGGCACGGCACGGCCAGCGATCACTTCGCCGAGCTTTCGCTGATCAACGGCCTGGCCGAGCGCCGCGCGCTGCGCGGCTTCGAGCTCGGCCTGGGGATGGAGATGCTGCGCACCAAGCAGCAGGGCATGATGAACGCCTACTTGGACGGCACCTACGGCCTGGAGACGTTCGCTGCGCGCAGCCTGTGGCGCCAAGAGTGGGGCTTCCCCATCGAGTACTACGCGCCGACCCTGCAGGCGGCGCGCGACGCCCAGGTGACGGGTGTGGCGCTGGGTGTCGATCGCAAGCTCGGCAGCAGCATCGCCCAAAAGGGCCTGGCCGGCCTCACTTCGGCCGAGACGTTCGAGCTGCCGCACGAGATCGATCTGGGCGTGGCCGAGCACCGCAAGCTCTTCGACGCGCTCACCAAGGACCATCCGCACGGCGATCCCGAGTTCATGTACCAGACGCAGGTCGTCTGGGACGAGGCGATGGCCGAGCGCGGCGCCGCCTTCCTGAGCGCGCGGGCCCCGGGCCGCAAGCTGTTGATCCTGGCGGGTGCGGCTCATTGCCACCGCGCTGCGATCCCGGCGCGGCTCGCGCGGCGCGGCAACTTCCGCGTCGTGAGCGTCCTGCCCGTCGAGGGCCAGCCGCACCCTGTCAGCCAATCGAGCCAGCAGCCGAGCGCGGCCCCCGCAGCAGCGCCCGCAGAGGCCCCTGCCAAGGAAGCCCCCGCCAAGGAAGCCCCCGCCAAAGAAGCGGG
>DATIDO010000161.1:0-5229 GCA_035456245.1 Polyangiaceae bacterium | reverse complement strand
GGCCCCCCTGCTCTACTACATCGGCGCGATCACCTCGTTCGCCGTGGCCGGCTTCGCTGGCCTCGTCTGGTACTGGCTGGTGCCGACGTTCTTCTCGTTCAACGCCACGATGTTGATCAACAGCGTGGGCCACGGGCACGGCTTCTTCCCTTACAAGGACTACTACCAGCCGGAACACTGCCGGGCGACCAACATCCCCTGGGCCTGGCCGTTCATCCTGGGCGACAACTGGCACAACAACCACCACGCCTATCCGGGCGCGGCCGCACACGGCTGGGAGTGGTGGGAGATCGATCCGAACAAGTACCTGCTCTGGGTACTCCGCCAGCTGCGCATCGTCTCGCACCCGATCGTGCCCAGCCAGCGCCAGCTGGACCGCGTGCGCAGCAGCCGCAAGGAAATGCCCGCTCGCGTGCCCATGTCGGCTCCCCGTCCCTGGGACGAGCCCGCGACCTCGCCCGACGCCACCAGCGCGGCCGAGTGAACCAGCGCGGCCGAGTGAAGCTGCGCAGCCGAGTAAACCAGCCGCTCAGTCGAGCCTAGCCAACTCGGTCTGAATCAGTTCCCGCAGCTCCTCGGCCAACTCGGGGAGCGGGCGGGAGCTCGACACCGCTTCGATCGGCGGCAGGACGCTCACCGTGACCCGCTGTCCGCGCTGCACCCGGCGTTGACGCCGCCCGAGGATGGCCGCCGTACCCCGGATGGCGACAGGCAAGAGCGGGAGGCCGACGGCGGCCGCCACGTTGAGCGCCCCGGTTTTGAACGGCAAGAGCGGCCCTTCGCCGCTGCCACGCGTGCCCTCGGGCGCGATCCAGAGGCTGCGGCCCCCCGCCGACAGACGTCGGCCCGCGTCGAGGAGCGCCTCTCGTGCTTCACTGCCCCGCGCTCGGTCGATGCGGACGAAGCCGGACTCGGCCATGGCGCGCCCCCAGATGGGGATCCGAAAAAGCTCGGCCTTGGCTGCCATGCGCAAGCGCAGAGGCAGCGCCTGGAACAGCACGGGGATGTCGTAGAGCGACTGGTGGTTGCTGAGGACGACGTAGCTCCGGTCGCGCTCGACCCGCTCCAGCCCGCGCACTTCCAGCTTCACGTCGGCGTCCTCGAGCAGGCGCGCAGACCACCAAGCGAGCCTCTGATCCGAGCGATCCGCGTCGGCCCGACCCCGAGCCGCTTCCCAGACCGTCGGCCAGCTGATGGTCGCCGTGTGACCGATCGCCCGACCCAAGATCGGGAGCGACATCAGCGCTCCCGCCAGAAGGACGCGCCGTACTCGTAGCGGTCCACCTCGTTGAGATCCGGCAACCAGTGATCGAGCGGAAGCAGCTCGCTTCCACCATAGCGGGCGATGAACAGATCCGTCTTACCGTTGCCGCGGACATCGCTGACGAGCACCAGGTAGTCCTCGCCGAGGCCGGTCGGATCGCGGTAGCTCGCGCCTTCGTCCACACAGAAGGTGCAGCGCTCCTCCGCGTCGTCGAGCGCGTTCAGCCGCTTGCGCGCGATGGTCTTCTTGGTGTTGGTCTGCGAGACCCAACGCTGGAAGTACAGGTAGTCTTCGATGATGACCGGACGCCCGTCGTAGACATGCGAGCGAGTGGCGGCCGGACGCCGATCCTGCACGAAGGTGGCGCCCGTGAGCATGGTCGGGCGCTCGACGCAGAAGATGTCGGCGAACTCGTTGTCGAGTTCCTGGTAGCAGAGGGTCAGGCCGTCCACGCTGAGCGTGGGCTTCGACTGCGCGCCGGCCGAGCCGTCGTAACAGTAGGAGCCGGCGTCGGGCGGACAGGTCGTGAGACGCGGATTTTGGTCCTTCCACTCCGCCAGGTGCCCACCACGGTTGAAGAGCACGAACGCGCCGTTGGCTCCGTAGACGGGATCCACGTCCGGTACGAGGTTGTTCTCCGTGAGGACGTACTTCACGCCGGGTGCAGTGAGGTCGAGCAGGTAAATCTCGTTGGTCGAGGTGTCGCTCGCCGCGGGGCACGGATCGGTACGCGGCTGGGCGGTGACCACCATGAACTCGCCGTAGGGTCCGAAGCTGCCGTCGGCGGGGTTGCAGAGATCGTAGGTGGCGCCGATCTCGGCGCTGGCCTGCCCGGACGGAAAGTCCACCACGTACATGCGGCCGTCGTTGGACGAGGCGCTGGTGAAGCTGTGGAAGACCAGCTTGCCGGAAGGCAACTCGTAGTCGGCGAGCGCCACCGTCGGGCTTCCTCCGCTGCTCGTGCCGCCCGTGGCTGCCTCGCCGCCCGTACCCGCGTCCGCGCCGCCGTCGCTCGTTCCGCCCGAGCCATCCCCGGCGCTCGGCCGATAGTCCGTATCGAAACCGAGCAACTGCGCGCAGCCGAGCAGCTGAGCACAGGCCCAAACCTGCGCGCCGAGCAGCGCGATCGATCGCCCAGAAAGTCGTCGTCGCCCGAGCATCACTGGAACTCCTTGACCATGTTGATGCCCGTCCCTGCGAACGTCCAACGCTCGCCCCAAGGAGAACCGAGCCCCGCGGCACGCTGCGCCGGGCCTGCCTTCAGAGCGGCATCGTTGCTGCCGGTCGACGCCAGCAGCACGAGCCAGGTGACCAAGCCTGCAGCGCCCACGCCGAAGCCGATGGTGCTCACCGTCGCCGCCGCCCGACCACCTTCGACCGCGGCCAAACCGTCATCGTCGCAAACCGAGCCCTGGCAGTGGTCGTCGACGATCGACTTTTGCTCGAGCGCCACGATGCCCGCCACCGTGCCCACGGCGATGCCTGCGACACCGACGCCGCCCGCCAACCACTTCCAACCCGCCGCATCGCTCGAAGGCTCCACCGGCGCTGCGGCGCGCGCTGGGGCCTCGGGCAGAACCAGCGTTGCGCTGCGATGCTCGCCGCGCGTCAGGCGGATCGTCTCGTCCCGGTAACCGCCCTCACCGGTTCGCACACCGAGTACGTGCGCGCCCGGATCCACCGGCATCTCGTGACCCAACATCGTGGGGCCGAGCACGGTCCCGTCCCACGTCACCACGACGCCCGAGGGCCAATCGCGGGGCACTACGAGCGTCAGGTACGGGATCTCCGGGACCAGGGCCGCTCGCTCCTGCTGGGCCACTGCGGCACGCTCGGCCTGGGCCAGCCGCTGCTGCGGAGTGGATTTGTCCACGAATTCGAGAAAATCTCGATAGTGGGCCGACGCGCTCGCGACCCGGCCCGAACGGGCCTCGCAGGTCGCCAGCGTGAAGAGGACGCCTGGCAGCTCCTCCATCCGGTAGCTGTCCGCCAGCTCGCGACAGGCCAGATCGTATCGACCAGCCTGAAAATCTGCAACGCCACGACGATAGAGTTCCTCGGCTGCGGCCGAAGTCTGCGCCTGAGCGACCTTCAGCGGCGACCCGTGTGACGCGGCGAGGAATGCCGCACACGCCACGGCCCACGCCGAGAGTCTCATTGCCGGCAGGTTAACACGAGCGCCGGCTCACCGCAGCCCAACGTGTGTATGGCTCCTGACTGAGGTACCATGCCGTCATGATCGACAGCGCGCCTCGACGCGTTCCACCAGCGCGGCGTGTCGGTCGCTACGCCCTCTACGACGAGGTAGGGCATGGTGGCACAGCCACCGTCCATTTGGGGCGGCTTTTCGGCCCGGCCGGTTTCTCCAAGACCGTGGCCATCAAGCGCATGCATCCGAGCGTGGGCCGCGATCCCGAGGTCGCCGCCATGTTCTTGGACGAGGCGCGCATCTCCAGTCGCATTCGTCATCCCAACGTCGTCGGCACCATCGATCTGCTCGCGCTCGACGATGATCTGTTCTTGGTGCTCGAGTACGTGCACGGCGAGTCGCTCGCTTCGTTGCTCGACCGCCTGCAGAAGAGCTCGCAGCCCATGCCGGTTCCGGTCGCCGTACACGTCATGCGCGATGCGCTCGCCGGTCTGCACGCGGCGCATGAAGCGCTCGACGAGCGCGGTGAACCGCTGGCGCTCGTCCACCGCGACGTATCGCCCCAGAACATCCTGGTCGGCATCGACGGCGTGTCGCGCGTGCTCGACTTCGGAATCGCCAAAGCACTGGGCCGCATGCAGGACACGCACACCGGCCAGGTGAAGGGCAAGGTCGCGTACATGGCGCCGGAGCAGCTGCTCGGACAGCCCGTCGATCGTCGCACCGACATCTTCGCGGCGGGCATCGTGTTGTGGGAGGCACTCGCTGGGCGGCGGCTCTTCCGCACGCCCAATCCGGGCGAAACGGTGCAGCGCGTGCTGAACGCCGAGGTGCCGCGTTTGTCGGACTTCGTACCGGGGGTTTCGCCAGCGTTGGCCGACGTCGTGGCGCGAGCCATCGAGCGCCCCATGGCGACTCGCTTCGCCAGCGCCCACGATTTCGCCTGTTCGCTCGAGGCGGTGACCGAGCTGGTCTCGCCACGCGCCGTGGGCGAGTGGATGACCCACGTGGCCGGCGAAGGACTCGAGCGTCGCACGGCAAGACTGCGGCAGATTGAAACGGACGACGGAAATTGGGATGCGCCCCAAGCCGCCGAAACCGAGCCGCCGCCTGGCGAGGTCACCAACCTCCGCGCCTCCCGTCCCGACGTCTCCCAAGCCGTCCCCTTGCTCGACGAGACGACGCACACGCGCACGGCGACACTCCCGCCCAGCTCGCGCATCCCCAGCTCGGGCCCGCAACGCCACGAGACCACGCCCTCCACGTCGGCCCAGCAGGCTTCGTTGAGCCTGCCTGCCAGCGCAGCCACCAGCCCGACGACGAGTGTCGCGGTCGGACAGCCTCCGACCGAACACGACGACTCCGAATGGCGCGACCTCCGCCCATCCCGGCGCTACCAGGCCATCGTCGCAGTCGGAGCCCTGGCAGCCGTCGCCCTCGGGGCCACGTACCTCTTGGGGACTCGCACGGACCCCGCATCGCCGAGCAGTTCGGTCGTCGCGGGGGCTAGCGCGCCGACATCAGCTGGGCCCGCGCCCGGCAGCCCTGCCACATCGACCGCCACTGCTGTTCCAGGCGCGGTCGTTCCGTCCGACGCTGCAGTATCTTCTGGCGCTGCAGTATCTCCCTCGGGCACCGCGGCTTCTCCAGCCTCCACCGCCCCGAGCGGCACGGCGACACGCTCCGCGAGCGCAGCCCCTGTCCGCACCACGAGCAGCGCAGCCAGCACGACCTCGACAGCCAAGCCCCGCACGGCCGTCAAGACGCAGGCCAAGCCCGCCGCGGCCCCGAGCGAGGCACCCGCAGCCCCCAAGCG
>DATIDO010000160.1:0-2164 GCA_035456245.1 Polyangiaceae bacterium | reverse complement strand
ACGTCGAGGAGGCGCTGGAGAAGCTACGACGCAGCAGCGCGGCCCTTCAGGCCGAGTCACACCGCACGCTCACCACGCTGGCAGCGGAGCTGACGCCAGAAGAGCGCAAGCGCCTCGCACCGGCAGCAGGCCCGACGAACGGTCGAGACTGAACGGTCGAAGGTGCCGTCGAAAACGGGCGGCCACGACTGAGCGGCCACGACTGAGCGCCCACGAACGAGCGCCCACGAACGAGCGCCCGCGACTGAGCGCCCACCAAAGTGCGATCACTCCACCGAGAACCAGCGATTGTCTCGTTTGATGTCGAGGTGCAGGTGGTTGCGATGCGCCTGATCGTGGTTGGGCGTCAGCAGGTGATGGAAATAGCCGCCGCGCGCTAGCTCGCAGACCAAATTGCGCAGGCGAATCGCTTCGTCGGTCGGCGGATCCAGGTAGGCGTCGGGACCGCAGACGGGCTTTCCCATTTGGCCGTGGAAGTCTCGTTCGATATCGAGCGTACGGCCATCGTCCAGCGTGACGGAGACGACGTCGGCGGCCAACCCGTAGGCGTGCTGACTCTTCTTGTTTTTGCGCCCCGGCAGCTTGGCTCGCGGCCGATAGAAGCTGTCGATGCGCAGCGAACGCACCTCGTGCGCGCGCAAGACGGGCGAGAGTTCGTTGAGCGCGAGCGCCAAGCGGCAATCGAGCACTCCGAACGGTGTCTTGGGCGGTGGCACGCGGAAGTCGACATCACCGAGTGGCCCCTGCATACGTACGGGCGTCGCCACCCCGTCCGCGGCGCCCACGCGGGCAAACGGCAGCTGGCCCGTGCGCAACTGCTGCAAGCAATCGTTCGACGACACGTTGGCGGCACGCATGGCCACGCCCTGCATTCGTTCGGCCACCTCGGGCAACGGCAGTAGGTACGGCTCGTCCTTCGGGGGCACGACGCCCGGAACCGTGTCGACCACGTCCGCAGTCGCTGCCGAGACCGGCAGGGGAGCGGGTGTGTCGGCCGGCGCGCCGCCTCGCTGCGCGTCCAGCGCGGCTGGCTCTTGGGGCGTCGACGCCGGACCGACCGACGTAGCGCAGGCCGACAAGGCCCAGCCGATCAACGCTAGACGCCGCATACCTGGATCCAAACCACGCCTCGGCGCGCTGTCCAGTCCAGACCCACGCTCCAGGCAGCGGAAGCAACGAACCCTGCTATGAGCGCCCACATGGCCCGCCCGAATCGCCTGGCGACCGAGACCAGCCCCTACCTGCTCCAGCACGCGACCAACCCGGTCGACTGGTACCCGTGGGGCGAAGAAGCGCTCGAGCGCGCCGCCAGCGAGCAGAAGCCCATCTTTTTGAGCATCGGCTATGCCGCCTGTCACTGGTGCCACGTCATGGAGCGCGAGTCCTTCGAGGACGCAGGCATCGCCCGGACGCTGAACGAGCACTTCGTCTGCATCAAGGTCGACCGCGAAGAGCGCCCCGATCTCGACGAGGTGTACCTGGCTGCCACCATCGCCCTGAGCGGCAACGGCGGTTGGCCGATGACCGTCTTCCTCACGCCCACGGGCGAGCCCTTCTTCGCTGGAACCTACTTTCCTCCGAGCGATCGCGATGGCCGCCTCGGCCTGCCCACCCTGCTGGCGAGGGTGACCGAGCTCTGGCAAGGCGAACGCGACACCCTGCTGACGCAAGCCGGAGAGCTCACCGAGGCAGTTCGCCGCAGCACGGCCCTGCCCGAAGCGGTGGGGGTTTCGTGGGACTCGCTGCGTCTCGCGGCGCGGCGGTTGGCGCTCGAGTTCGATCCTGCCTTCGGCGGCTTCGGGCGCGCGCCCAAATTCCCGCCGCCCGCTGCGCTGTCGTTGCTCCTGCGCCATCACCGGCAGAGCGGCGACGAGCGCAGCCTGCACATGGTCGTGCGCACGCTCGAGGCCATGGCGAGTGGTGGGCTCTACGACCAGCTGGGTGGCGGCTTCGCCCGCTACAGCGTCGACGCCGAGTGGCTGGTCCCGCACTTCGAGAAGATGCTGTACGACAACGCACAGCTGGCCGAGGTGTACCTCGAGGCCTACCAGGTGACCGGGCACATGGGCTTCGCGCGCGTCGCGCGCGAGACACTGGACTACCTGCTGCGCGAGATGCAGGGACCCGACGGTGGCTTCTTCTCGGCCACGGACGCCGACAGCGA
>DATIDO010000159.1:0-2349 GCA_035456245.1 Polyangiaceae bacterium | reverse complement strand
TGGGTGATGGGGGTTTGCGGTAGAGCCATGGTGCATTCCCTCGCTCGCCGCCCCTTGCGCGTCCCACGAGCTTGGATGTGCGCGATGGTCCTGCTGGCTTCGGGCGCCGGCACCGCCGAGGCGGGAGAGCTGGATCGCGCGGAAAAGGCAGCCCGAGGTCCGAGTGGCTCGACGTCGAGCTCACGCTCGAGTTCACGCAGCTCGAGCCAAACGAGCAGCGCATCGACACGAACCAGCCCAACGACGACATCCATCAGTCGCCTGCGGTCACCGGCGGGCGGCTCGACGGCGTACAGCGCAGACGGATCGCGCATCAGCTCCTCGATGGACGACGCCGAGTCTCGCGCCGTTTTCGAGGCCGTGCTTCTGCCCTTCACCCTGCCCTATCGGCTCGCCCAGCTGAGCGAACCCTCACAGTTCGCCCCGCGGCTCTTCGCGCGCGGCTGCGGCGCCTTCTGTCCCGTCAGCGCTGGCCAACACTCGCCTTCCTGGCGAGCTGGCGTGGCAGCCGAGGGCGGCGCCGATCTGGACGGAGGGATGGCCTTTGCCGGACTCGAGCTTCGCCTCGACAGCGCGTTCGGACTCGGCGTCGCGGGCCGCCTCCAAGGTTTCCGCGAGCCGCTCGAGAGCGGTCCCGAGTACGCGCTGCTGGGGAAATCACACCTGGTCTATCGATTCGCCACGTTCTCCCACGTGCAGTTCTACGGAGGGCTGGGGCCGCGTTGGTACGTCGCGCCGAGCGGCAGCGTCTACGCCGGCGTCGATCTTCTTTACGCCCTGCACATTCAGCTGCTGAAGCCGCTCGTCGCCGAGTTCGAGTTCGATCTGGCGAACGTGGGCGCGTCGTTCGCCCCCGAGATCCGAGGCACGCTCGGCCTGGTGGCCGGGCCGGTCGAGTTCTATGCGGGTTGGGATCAGCATTGGATCGGAGACGCGACACTCGGTGGTCCGGTGGGCGGTCTGCGGGTCCATTTCTGAATCGTCACGACGAACGAGGGTTCCCGCCTGACGCGAGCAGCGCCTAACCTGCGCGCATGAAGGCCAAGAACACCATCTGTCTGTGGTTCGACAAGGACGCCGAGCAGGCCGCCCGCTTCTATGCGGAGACCTTTCCCGAGAGCGAGGTCCTCTCCGTGAATCGAGCCCCCGGAGATTTCCCGGGCGGCAAGGCGGGCGACGTGCTCACGGTCGAGTTCACCGTGCTCGGTATCCCGTGCTTCGGCCTCAATGGTGGACCGGTCTTTCGGCACAGTGAGGCCTTCTCCTTCCAAGTCGCCACCGACGACCAGGCCGAGACGGATCGCTACTGGGACGCCATCGTCGGCTCGGGCGGCCAGGCCAGCGAATGTGGTTGGTGCAAAGATCGCTGGGGTTTGTCCTGGCAAATCACGCCGCGCGCGCTGACCGATGCCCTGGCCGCCGGTGGGGCCGAAAGCCAGCGTGCCTTCGCGGCCATGATGACGATGCAGAAGATCGACGTCGCGCGCATCGAGGCCGCTCGCCGCGGCTGAAGCTCGGGCTCCCGGGCGTCCCTTTGGCCCACGGGTCGGATGTCAGGTGATGCGATGACCCTCGCGCGGGCGCGGGCGATTCGCTGCAGCGCGCATCCGTTCGCCTCTGTACGGAATGGTACCGACGGGGTGTCACGTTCCTCGTCATTTTCGTGACGAGTGAGTCATTCGGGAGCAGCGACGTTTGTTTCGGCTTTCGCGCCTCGGTACCATGAACGCTGTTGGATCTCTCACGGATCCGAGGAGCCGACCATGAAAGCCATACTCGCACTCGATCAGGGAACCACTAGCTCGCGTGCCATCGTCTTCGATCGAGCAGGCTCGATCCTGGCCGTCGCGCAGAAGGAATTTCAGCAGATCTTCCCGCGTTCCGGCTGGGTGGAGCACGACGCCAAGGAGATCTGGAGGTCGCAGCTCGAAACGGCCCGCACCGCCCTCGCCAAGGCCAACCTGCGCCCCAGCGAGATCGCCGGTATCGGCATCACCAACCAGCGCGAGACGACGGTGATCTGGGACCGCAAGACGGGCGAGCCCATTCACAACGCCATCGTCTGGCAAGATCGCCGCACCTCCGAGTTCTGCGACAGTCTCAAAGCCGCAGGCCACATGGAGCTCTTCCAGAAGCGCACCGGTCTCGTCCTCGACGCCTATTTCTCCGGCAGCAAGGTCCGATGGCTGCTCGACAACGTACCCGGAGCTCGCGAGCGCGCCGTCCGTGGTGACCTCGCCTTCGGCACCATCGACTCGTGGTTGGTGTGGAACCTCACCGACGGCGCCCAACACATCATCGATCCCAGCAACGCCTCGAGAACCCTACTCTTCAATCTGCAAGGGCACT
>DATIDO010000158.1:0-4103 GCA_035456245.1 Polyangiaceae bacterium | reverse complement strand
AGCAGTACGTGCTCGACGTCGGTCGCGGCAAGCTGCAGTCGCTCGCCGACGTGTGGCAGACGGCCGACGAAGGAATCGGCCAGGTCGACGGCTGGCGACACGTCTACGGCGCGCGTGGGATCGCCCCGGGCGATCCGCTTCATTCATTGGCGCCAGCGCAAAACTGGAACCACGTCTGCGCCGATTGTCATTCGACCAACGTCGAGCGCCGCTACGATCCCATCAAAGACAGCTACGCCAGCCAGTGGTCGGAGCTGTCTGTCGGTTGCGAGGCTTGCCACGGCCCTGGCTCGCAGCACGTCGCCTGGGCCCGCGATCCAGCGCAGGGCCAGAAGGCGCTACCCGCTCGACTGGAGCGCAGCGCGCCGTGGCTGCCGGGCGAACGAGGCAGCCCCCAGCACCATCCGCGCGACGACGGCGAGCTGCAGAGCTGCGCGCCGTGTCACAGCCGGCGCGAGACCTTGGCAGAAGGGAGCCGCTCTGGCGCTCGGTTCCTCGATCATTTCGAGCCCGAGCTGCTGCGGCCCGGCCGCTACCACGCCGACGGGCAGGTCGAGGGCGAGGTCTACGAGTGGGGCTCGTTCTCGCTCAGCAAGATGCACACGGCGGGGGTGCGCTGCTCGGATTGCCACGAGCCGCATTCGGGCAAGCTGCGTGCGCAGGGCGATGGGCTGTGCCTGACCTGCCACCAGGCGGAGACCTTCGCCGGGGAGAAGCACTCGCGCCACGGCCCGCGCGACGGCGCGCCGGGCTGCGTCGACTGCCACATGCCGCGCCATGTGTTCATGCAGGTGGATGCGCGTCGCGATCACTCGCTGCGCATTCCCCGACCCGATCAGACGCTGCGCTTCGGCACACCGAATGCCTGCACGTCGTGCCACGGCGAGCGCTCGGCGGCGTGGGCCGACGCGCGTCTGCGCGAGTGGTACCCACGCTACGATCAGCGGCCCACCTTCACCGAGGCGTTGTGGTTGGAGCGGCAGGGGCGCCGTGGCGCGCTCGATGCCTTGCTGGCGCTGGCACGTGACGAGGCGGCGCCGAGCCTGGCTCGCGCGACGGCGCTGGAGGCGCTGGGGCGTCACCCCGGCGCGGCCAGTCAGGCGGTCTTGGCCGAGGCAGCTCGATCCCAGGATGCTCTCGTCGCGCTCGGCGCGGCGCTCGGAGCCGGTCAGTTCCCGGCGCCGGTTCGCTACGAGCTCCTGATCCCCTCGCTCGCGCACCCCCTCCGCGCGGTGCGCGTCGCGGTGGCCCGTGGCTTGGCCGACGCGCCGCTCGACGAGCTGACCGTGGAGGCCCGGCAGGCGCTCTTGGCGGGTTGGCATGAGGTCGACGCGAGCTTCCAAGTGGGGGCGACGCTCCCGGCGGTCTTGGTGGAGAAGGCCGCCTTCGAGTTGAGGCGTGGGCAGCCCGACGCAGCGCGCAGCGCGCTCAAGCAGGCGCTGGTGCGGGAGCCGTGCCTGGTGGCGGCTTGGCTGAACCTGGCCGAGCTGGCGCGGCGCAGCGAGGACGAGGAGGCGAGCCGCAAGGCCATCGATCGCGCGCTGGCCTGCGATCCGAACAGCGCCGAGGCCCACTACGCGCGGGGGCTGGCCTCGATTCGCGGTGAGCGTCAGAGCGAAGCGCGGCAACAACTGCAGCGCGCCGTCGAGCTCGCGCCGGGTGACGCGCGCTTCGCGCTCGGCCTGTCCGCGGCGCTCCGCTCCACGGATCCACGGGGCGCTCGCCGGCTCCTGGAACGCGCGCTCGAAGCGCGGCAAGAAGACACCGGCCTCGTCTCCGCGCTGGCGGACTGCCTGGCCGCGCTGGGGGACTCGGTCGGGGCCAGCCGCGAGCGCACGCGCCTCGAAGAACTCCTCGGCCCTCGAGCCGCGCGCTGAGGCGGGGGATTCGAGCCACGCCACCGTTGCTCCAAGGGCCGCGGTCCTGGTGCTCGAAGGGCGCGCCGGGCATCGGCCTCGCCGCCGATGCCCCTACAGGGGACGACTCCGACGCACCCCGTTCGCCTCGTGCCCGACGGCTCGGGTGGCGCGGGGTGTTCACTCCCAGGCCAGCCGTGACTACGATTTCACGATGCTGACTTTCAGCCAGAACGGCCCCGAAGCCGAGAAGCAGATGCGGGCCGTGATCTTCTACCTCACGACCTTCGGCTACATCGACGGCGACTTCGACGCTGCGGAGAAGGAGTTCGTTCGGGGTTACATCCAGAAACTGATCGCCCACCGCGTGCAGGGCGCCAACCTGGAGCCGGCGCTCGCCGCCGAGCTGACCCAGAAGTTCACGACGCATTTCTTCGAGGTCTTCGAGACCATCGATCGCGAAGTGAAGGACTTGTTCACCGAGGCGGTCGCCGAGGGCGAGGAGCAGAACACCTTCGTTCACGCCAAGCTGAAGCTGCGTTGCTTCGAGATCTTCAAGAGCTTCGACGAGTCGAACCAGGAGCAGCTGATGGGGACCATCGACGAGCTGATCCAGGCCGACGGCACGGTGCACCCGGCCGAGGCCAAGTTTCGCGGTGAGTTGGCCGATCTATTGAACGAAGATCTGGGCGTCGAGCTGATCGACGAAGGCGCGGCTCGTCCCGTCGCCGTGTCGCGCGGCGCCAAGCTGCCCACCGGCGACAAGGACAACCCCTTCTTCTCGCAGTTCGAGCAGCACTACGCGGCCGATCGTGACGCGCTCGATCGGCAGGTGCGCGAGGACCGTCAGCTGATGGATCGCGTGATGGCCATCTGGGAGCAGCAACGCGGTTTGGGGCAGGGCAAGCTACGGGGCAAGCAGCAGGTGAGCGAGTTCGCGCCCGGCAGCGAGTTCCTGGACGGTCACACCTACGTGATGACGCCCGATCCGGCTCGCAGATACGAGCTCACCATCATCGGTGATCTCCACGGCTGTTACAGCTGCCTGAAGGCCGTGCTGAATCAGACCGACTTCTTCCGCAAGGTAGCCGAGTACGAGCGCAACCCCGAGACGGCCGTCTGCCCCAAGTTGGTGCTGCTGGGCGACTACATCGATCGCGGCATGTTCAGCTACCAGGGCGTGCTGCGTTCGGTGCTGCAGCTGTTCGCCAAGGCGCCCGATCACGTCGTGCTGCTGCGTGGCAACCACGAGTACTACATCGAGCACAAGGGCAAGGTGTACGGCGCGGTCCGTCCGTCCGAGGCGATGGACACGCTGAAACCCCATTTCTCGGACGAGATCTTCCAGCACTACATCCGCCTGTTCGAGGCCATGCCGAACGTGCTGTTGTTCGAGCGTTACATGTTCGTCCACGGCGGCATCCCCAAGGACTCGACGATCAAGACGCTCTACAAGGACCTGTCCAGCTTGAACGAGTGGGACATGCGCTTCCAGATGATGTGGAGCGATCCGTCGAGCGCCGACGTCATCCCGGCCGCGCTCCAGGATCAGTCGGCTCGCTTTCCGTTCGGCAAGCTGCAGTGCCAGGCGTTCTTGCAGCGCATCGGCTGCCACACCATCTTCCGCGGCCACGAGAAGGTCGAAGAAGGCTTCCGCGAGACTTACGCCGAGGACACCTACTCGCTGTTCACCGTGTTCTCTTCGGGCGGTTCGACGAACGACGATTTGCCGCTCGACTCCTCGTACCGCTCGGTCGAACCGATGGCGGCCACGCTGCGTTTCGAGAACGGAAACGGTGAGGTGACGCCCTTCCTCATCGACTACGAGAGCTTCAACGACCCGAAGCGCAACCGCTTCTACCAGTCGATGCCCGGGCTCGCGCCCAGCGCATGAGCCTGTCGAAATCCGCGAGGCGAGCGAGCGCGGCCGAGAAGACCTTCGATCGGCTGCCCTGGCCCGAAGAGGCGCGCCGATGGGCCGAGCTCCTGCTCGCCTGGTTCGATCGGAACCGCCGTCCGCTGCCGTGGCGCGAGCAGCCCACGCCTTACCAGGTGTGGGTGAGCGAGATCATGCTGCAGCAGACGCGCGTCGAGACCGTGAAGGACTACTACCGCCGCTGGATGTCCCGGTTCCCCGACGTCGAGAGCTTGGCCGCAGCAGAGGAGAGCGAAGTGCTGCGGCTCTGGCAGGGGCTCGGTTACTACTCGCGCGCGCGCCGTTTGCTGGAGGGCGCTCGCTACTTGGTT
>DATIDO010000157.1:0-2918 GCA_035456245.1 Polyangiaceae bacterium | reverse complement strand
CCTCCGCCCTTCTTCGTTTTTTCGGGCCTTTCGGGCTGGGTTGAGCCGAGCGGCCCATCGATCTAGCGTCCGCCCACCATGTACGAAGCTGGTCTGGTCACCCTCGCCAAGATCGTCACGACCCTCGTCGTCGCGATGAGCATCGTTCCGCTCCTCTTCCTGTTCGCGCCGAGTGGCGAGCGCAAGGAGCCCAAGGACCTCTTCGACACCGATTGAGCCGTTGGCTCACGGTGACCGCGCCTCGCGCAGGGCCCCGGTCCGGGGCGCGCGAGACGCCCGACCGAGCCTTCGCCTGCTCTCTCGAACTCGACGCTTCAGCGCAGGAAAGCTTCGCGCCGCGCGCGCAGCTCCACACGCTTCGAGCCTCGCTCCACCACCAGCTCGACCGCGCTGCCCGGCTCACCGCTGAGGAGTTCACGCGCTTCGGTCACGCTGCGCGGCGCCACGCCCTCCACTTCGACGAGACGATCCCCGATGCGCAGCTCCGCCTTGGAGCCGAGCGGGACGCGCGCCACTGCGCTCACCTCGATCCGCCCTTCGGCCTCGAGCAACGAAACCAGCACCGTGCCGAGCTCGTCGGCTGGCGCCAAATCCGGCTCCTCCAGCTTCAGAGTGACGCCATCGATGCGGTCGCGCCCCGAACGCGTCAGCCGCTCGTAGCCGCCTGCGACCGCAGGCACCGCGCCGAACAGCTCGAGCTCGTCCTGCAGATCGAGCTCCAGCACGAACTCACCGGACGCGTCGCTTCGCGTCGCTTCGTCGTAGCCCATGCTGCGTGAGACGTAGACGGAGGCAGGCTGGCCCGACACCCAAGCGCCGGCCACGGGGAAGCCTCGCTCGTCGACCACTCGCCCGCGCACCTCGACGGCCGGCACCAGATCCAGATCGGGCAGCGTACCGTCGCGACCCGCCACCCCGGCACTCACCATCACCGTCGTGCTGGCGCGGCCGTGCTCTGCGTGGTGAGCACGCAGGCTGGCGCGGCCGGGCGGAACCGAGACGAAGCGGTACTCGCCCGTCTCACTGGCGACGGTGCGGCGCTCCACCCCCTCGACCGCCAGGACGATTTCGGCGCCCGCCGCGGGCAGGCGGCCGCGCGCCGTGGTGACCCGACCGTTGACGCGCAGCGCGCGCGCCAGGCGGATGGTCTGCTCGGCCCCCAGCACCAGCTCGTTCACGCGCTCCACGTAGCCCGACGCCTCCACCTCGACGCGCACCGGCAAGCCGCGACTGTCGGGGAACTCGACGTCTCCGTGATCGCTGCTGAAGCGCGTCTCCTCGAGCGGGCTGCGCGGATCGCGCGACACCACGCGGATCTGCGCGAGTCCGACGCCGTCGCCGCGCTCGTCCACCACGCGCACGCGACTCGACTCGCGCGGCGCCGGCAGGCGCAGCACCAGCTCGGCAGCGGGATCCCGCTCCCGCAGCTGCTCGGCCAACAGACTGCGCAAGGGTTGCGACGCGCGCGTCACACGGATCGAAAGCTCGCGAGGCGCGGCGCCGAGCTCGAAGCTGCCGTCCTCGGCCACCACCACCTGCCGCTCGTAGCCACGCGCGCTGAGCGTGACGCGCGCGTCACCCACCGGGAAATCACGATGGTCGAGCACGCGCCCTCGCAGCGGCGCGCCTCGGCCGAGCACGATCTCCACCTCGACGCGGCCCGCCGGAGCGAGCGTGACGGTGCGGCTCTTGGCGTCCAAGTAGTCGGGGTGCCGCCCGAGCACGACGATCTGACCGGGAGGCACGTCGACGACCTGGAAGCGTCCCCTGTCGTCGGTGGGAAAGCCGCCCGAGACGGCGACCGAACCGGCGCCCACGGTGCCGGCGACGCCGCGCGGCTCGAACGGGATGGGCGGCACGGGGCCGAGCATCACGCCCAGCTCGCCAGCCGGCACCAAGCGCCGCTCGCTCTCCAGCGCCCAGGCAAAGTGACTCGACTGCACCTCGTCGCTGCGGCGGCGCACGAAGATGGGCATGCCGTGATTGTCCGTCCCGACGACGTCCACTTCGGCCCCGGCGATCGGCATGCCCTTCTCGTCGACCACGCGTCCACTGACGATGCCGGCTCGCTCCAGCACGATCACCAGCTCGGCCTGGGAGCTGGGCACCACGCGCTCGACGTAGCCCGGTGCCGCCGCCTGCACGAAGCCCTCCAGGCTCGCCAAGGGCCCCAGCCGCGCGCGCCCTGCCACGTTCGTCTGGGCCCGGCGGGCGTGCTCACCCATGCCGTCTCCGCTGAAGGTGAGCTGCGCGGCGACGATGGGGGTGGCCCGCTCGTCCTCGACACGCACTTCGACGAAGCGACCCGGGCCGAGCACCAAGGTCACCTCACGCTGCCCTCGCTCGCCGAGCAGCTCGACGGCGGTGTCTTCGAGCGTCACCCGATCGCCGGCCTCGGCGCCCAGCACGTAGTTGCCAGCCGCCAAACCTTGGATATCGACCGAACCGTCCGCGCCGGTCTCGACCACGCGCGGCGGCCAGAGCCCGAGACCGCTCACGCGCACCTGCGCGCGAGGCCGCGGCTGCCCCTCGTCCAGCACGCGCACGCGCAGCCCCATGACCGGGCGCAGGCGCACCAGCAGATCGGCCTCGCTTTCGGCCACGTAGGGCTCGTAGCCACGCGCCAACACCTGCACGCGCAGTCGCCCTGTCGGCGCGTCGGCGATCGTCGCGCGCCCCTCCGCGTCGGTCTTCACGCCCCAGAGCGGCGCGTCCGCCGGTCCCACCAAGACCGTGGCACCAGCGAGCGGCACCAGCTCGCCGTCTTCGCCGCGCGCTCGCACTTCGACCACGAAGGGCCGCCCGGCCTCCAGCTCCAGCTTGAGCCGTGTGTCGCGCCCCGGTGCGAGCTGCAGAGCACGCGCCAGCCGAGCTCGCCCGGGGCTGCGCACCAAGAGCCAGCCGGCGCCGCTCGCCGA
>DATIDO010000156.1:0-22500 GCA_035456245.1 Polyangiaceae bacterium | reverse complement strand
GCCTTGGCAGGAGTCGCAGACCCCGCGCAAGGCCGAGCGCAAGGAGTACCAGTCCGGTAACCAGAAGTTCGAGCTGGTGGGCGACACGATCGTGGTGACCATGGCCGACGGCGGCAAGGTGACCTTCAACGCCGACGGTTCGGTGACGTTCAAGACGTTCGACGGCAAGCAGACCGTCAAGATGTAACGGCTGGGCACCGGACTCGATGGGTCGGGGCGGAGGCACTTGCCTTTGTCCCGACCCCGGTCGAGAGAGGGAGAGGGGGGAAGAGCCAATGGGGGCCCTCTTCGCCGCCATCGAGGCACCGCTCCGTCGTGGTTCTCTATCGCCCGCGTTCACGAGGATGGCTCGGTTGCGTGGCGTTTCGCCTGCTGCTGGCGATCGGCTGCGCGAGGCCTTGCTTCGCAGCGTCCGAGCAGTCCGGGCAGTCGCCCCCCGCGCAGCCAGCGTCCGAGCAGCCCGCGCAGCCAGCGTCCGAGCAGCCAGCGTCCGAGCAGCCGCCCCCCGAACCGAGCTCTCCTGGCGGTGCCCCTCCGCCTGCGCCCGACCGCCAGACCGAGCGCAGCGCGCTCGAAGACTCCGAGCCTGCCCTGCCGGAGAAAAAGGCCAAGGACTACCCAGCCTACGTCATTCTGCCTGCCGCCTACTATTCGGCCGAGGTCGGGCTCGCCTTCCTCGTCCACAACGAGCTGCAGTTCCTGCCCGAGGGTCCTCGAAGCAAGTCACCGCCTTCGTCCGTGACCCTGGGGGTCGCCTACTCGACGCTCAATCAGTTCCTCACCGAATCCAAGCCGCAGTTCTACTTGGACGACAGCCGCACCTGGCTGTGGGGCACCTACCTGTTTCGTCGCTACACCGACCGCTACTACGGGACGGGTAACGACACGCCGGGCGACTACCAGACGTTCCTCGAATACGTCGTGCACTTGCGCAGCGAAGGGGCGCGCCAGGTCCTGCCCCGGCTCTACGTGGGCGGCTTGCACGAGATCAAGGCCATGCTCGACATCGAGGGCAAGGCCGTCTTCGACCCGAACGACAACGAGATACCGAACGGCGATCCGCTGCTCACGGCCCAAACCCCCGGATATTCGAGCGGGTTGGTGCACGGCCTGGGTGGCCAGGTCTTTTGGGACAGCCGGGACAGCATCTACTACCCGACCCGCGGCGGCTACTACCAGACCACTCTCACCGCGTTCCTGTCACCGCTGGGTAGCGACCATCAGTTCGTGCGCTGGACGCTCGACGCGAGGCACTTCTTTCCGCTCTATCGCAAGGATCTGATCCTGGGCCTGCAGCTGTGGCACGAGGTGCGCGGGGGCGACGTGCCGTTTCACATGCTCGCCGAGTTCGGCGGTGCCTGGCAGATGCGCGGCTACCGAGACGGGCGCTACCGGGATCTCCACCAGACGGTCGTGCAGGCCGAGCTGCGCTTCCCCCTGTTCTGGCGGTTCTTGGGCGTGGCTTTCGTCGGCATGGGCGAGGTCTACGGCACCTCCGACTTCGCCTTCGACTTGCTGCGTGTCGCCGCCGGTGGCGGTGTTCGCTATCGCTTCAACGACACCCTGTTCCTGAGGATGGACCTCGCACGCGGCAGCGAGACGATGGTGATCTTCAATGGAGGGCAGGCGTTTTGAACGCGTTCGGTCGACTCGTTCTCTCGGCGGTCCTGGTTGGACCGTTGCTGGCGGCCTCTCCGGCTGGGGCGGTGCCCGACTCGCCGGGGACCGAGGACTCGGCGCATTTGCCGGCAACACCGTCGGTGCCTCGGGGTGAGCCGCTACTGGGTGTGCCCCTGGCCGTGCTGGTCGATCCGTTCGATGGCCTGGTCTTCGGCGCGTTGGGCGCTGGCTTCGAGCTGAGCATCGACCGGCACTGGTCGCTTCGAGCGATGACCTCGTGGGTCGTCAACGAGACACCCGCCGGCTTTCGGTTCGACGCCAAGCCGGCCAATCTCCGCATCGCGTCGGGAGGCTTGGGGCCCCTCTCGGGTTGGGCAACGGGCGCGGGTTACTGGTTCGGCGAGCCTTGGAACGGGTTGGCCGTCCACGCCTACTACGAAGGCAGCTACTACGAATTTTCCAGCGTCGCCGGGGACGAAGTGCTCGACCGAACGACGCTCGCCCACGCTCGCCTGATGGCCGAGGGCTCGGCGTTCTTGAGCTACGACCATTTCGTGGTGGGCGCAGCCTTCGGCGTGGGCTTCGACCTGATCCATTCGCCGCGCTGCCCGGTGGGGTCGAGCTGCCCGGACGACGGCGGGCACTACCTGAAGATCGATGGCGCCGGCGGCGTCTACGACGTCAACGGACCGTTCGCGCCGCTGGCGCTCGACGGGAGCCTCTTCTTGGGGGTGCGCTTCTGAGCCAGCGCACGGCGGGCTGGACGGCCCGCCGCTGCTGCTCTCGTTGCTTGTCGCCGCTTGCTCAGCGCCGTTGAGCCGTGGCCTTCTGCAGGGCGGCCAGGGCCTCGCCTTGGGGGACGGTCTCGGTGCCACGCCGAAACTGCAGGCATCCACTCATCACCAGGCGCACGCGGGTCGCCAGGTCGAGTGCCATGAACTCTCCGACCGCCAAAATGCCGACGTTTCCCCCGTCTCGCACGATGATTTCGTCGAACGGCAAGTTCATCACCTACCCAGGACGGCGTCGCGAGTCGTCGCGACGATGCCGATGGCTTCGTCGACGAGTGGCTGGGAAACCCCGAGCTCCATCAGCGTGTCGGTCAGATGCTTGGCCACGGCGTCGAAATGAACGTCACCGAGGCCCTTGCTGCGCACCAGGTTGGCATGGGCGCTGCGGAGATCGCGGCCCTTGTACTCATCCGGTCCACCGAAGGCGACGGTCATGAAGGCGATCTGCTTTTTGATCTGACGCTCCATGTCGAGCCCTTCGAAGAACGGCTTGGTGACGTCGTCACTCAGCACCTTCTTGTAGAAGAGATCGACCGCTGCCATCACGGCAGCTTCCCCGCCAATGCGCTCGTAGAGAGTGGACATCTGGGCGGGATGGTAGCGCATCGGCGGGTGCCGGGCCTAGTGTCGGGAGACAGGGTTGGTGATCCCAAATGCCCTGGGTTTCGAGCGAGACCCGTGGGCCTGAGTGGTCGAGTTGGTCACGTCGTGGGGCCGTCGTATTCTCGAAAAGGGCCCCATGGACCTGCTGCTCGATCAACTCTGCGCCAGCTTGCCACACGCTCGGTCCACCGAAGACCTGGTGCGACCGCTCTTGGGGATCTTGAGTCAGGCCGCTGGCATGGAGTCGACCTACCTCACCACCGTCGATCTATCCGCAGGAGTGCAGCATGTACTCTACGCGCGAAACATCGGGGAGATGCAGGTTTCCGAGGGCCTCGACGTCCCGTGGGACGACACGCTGTGCAAACGCTCGCTCGACGAGGGGCGCACCTACACGCCCGACGTCTCCGACTGTTGGGGGGATTCCTCGGCAGCCCGAGCCCTCGGCATCCAGACCTACGTGAGCACTCCGGTGCGCGGCCAAGACGGCAACCTGATCGGCACGCTGTGCGCGGCCAGCAGAGATACTCGCCCGCTCAACGTCGACACGCAGAAACTCCTGCAGCTCTTCGCGAAGCTCATCGCCGCTTGGCTCGAGCGCGAGCAGTTGATCGAGCAGCTGGGAAAGGCAAATGCGCGCCTTGCCACCGACGCGCTCCTGGATGCGCTGACCGGCCTGCCCAATCGTCGGGCCATCCTCGAAACGCTCGGTCGCGCCCTCGCGCGCGCCAAGCGGGACGGCACGCAGGTGCTCGTGGGCCTCATCGACATGGATGGATTCAAGCGCATCAACGACGCGCACGGCCATCGCGTCGGCGACTTGTTCTTGCAAGAAACGGCGCGCCGTTTGCGCTCGGCGCTACGCGACATGGACTCGGTGGGTCGACTCGGCGGTGACGAGTTCGGCTTCGTGGCGCCTGGGCCTGCCGAACAGTTCGAGGCAGCCGCGCGCACGCTGCAGACGCGTATCCAAACCGCAACCGTCGGTGCCTTCCGGCTCGACGATGTCGCCTTCGACTACTCGGGCGCGAGTGTCGGGGTGGTGGCGGTCGATCCCCGTCACGCCGACGCCGACGAGGCCTTCCGTCGAGCCGACGCGGAGATGTACCGGGTCAAGCGCGCGCGGCAGCGCACGTAGAAGGCGAGACGAGGTCCCGTCTCGCTTCGAGTGTGCTCGAGCTACTGCCCAATCGCCTCGAGGAATGTGGCGGCGTAGCGCTGCCCCAGCGTGCGTTGGCCGGCGAGGTTGAAGTGGTACTGGTCCATGCCGGCCAGACCTGCGGAGGAGACCACGTGGGCATTGTCGATGGCGCCCGGTAGCTGGTTGACGAGCGTGTTGTGTCCGCCGCAGCAACCCGATTGGTACAGCTCGCCGGCGATGAAGGGCACGTCGGTGCCCAGGTTCAGATCGGTGCGTAGATCGTCGACCATGTCGGCCACCTTGCCGACCCACTGGGGGCTGCCGCTGTCGGACTCGCCTTGGTGGAAGAGGATGCCGCGGATCACACCGGTTTGTTGGGCGAGCTGGGCGCGTGCCAGCACCATCTGGTAGGCCCCCGTCGCCTGGTTGTTGGGTGGGATTTGGAACTCGTTGCGGCGCGACGACACCACGCCCTTGCGGAAGAAGTCGATGTCCACGCCCGAGATTGCGCAGGGCACCAAGGCAATTTTGGCGTTGGGCCAAGCCTGGGCCAGCGCCTTGGCAAAGCCGTCACCAGGGCCGACGCCCGCCCAGCAGCGGTGCAGGGGAGGCGAAGCAATGCCCCAGGTGTTCCAGCTGCGGCCCTTGCACGAGGCGTCGTAGCCGAGCACCTCGATGTTGGGGTTCGTGTTCGCGTCCGACGCTTCGGGCACCGGCACGCCTTCCATGTTCGACTGACCGATCAGCAAGAAGATCTGCCGACCGTCCTCGGGGCCGGGCGGATCGTTCGACGAGCCGCCCGTGCCGTTCGGGCCTCCACCGCTGGCGGCCCCGCCTGTCGAAGCGCCACCCGAGGCGAACACACCCCCCGTGCCGAAAGCACCGCCGGAGCCGATGGCGCCGCCCGATGCGAAAGCACCGCCCGAGCCGATGGCGCCGCCCGATGCGAAAGCCCCGCCGGACGCCGTGTATCCGCCGCTTCCCGTAGCGCCGTCGTCAGTCGGATCGAACTCACCACAGCCGATCCCTCCAGCCAATACGGCGAGGACCGCCACCAAGGTTCCCCCCACGACCCTCCGTCGATGTGCGCGAAGCATGCCCTTGGCAGGGCGCGCGCGCGCGCAAATGGGTCAGGATGATCGTCGTTCGCGTGACAGAGGACAATTGAACGCTGCCGGGAGGTGCGGCCCGGCAGCGCGACCCGGCTGCGCGACCCTACACGTCAGAACGGGCTGGGGAGCACTTCGCGTTCGGCCTCGATCTCGGTGGCGGAGACGCCGCAGACGGTCCCGCTCACCAGTTCGAAGGTGGCCAGTCCGCTCGCTTGGATGACGGCGTCCCAGGTGCAGTCGCCGATTCCGCTGCCGTAGGTGAGGGTGCCCGTGAAGGTATTCTCGGCATTGTTGAATTTGCCTTCGAAGGCATCGTGCAACACGCCGTCGATGCGCAGACCCCGCTGCACGCAAGCGTGGAAGGTAGCTACGGCCGTGCCGACGTCGAGCTCCGTCTCCGTCTCGTACTTGTCGTTGATCAGGTCCACCGTCCCACCGCCCTCGCACGGGGCCGTATAGGCATAGTGGTCGTGCATGGGCTCCGTCTCGTCGGCGGTTTGCTCACCGGCGTAGGCCGCGAAGATGCCGGAATTGGTCGCCTCGAACACCCAGACAGCCTGCTCGAGACCGATGCCCGCGCCTCCACCGCCCAGGTGGCTCGGCGCGCCGTCGTCCGCGTCATCGTCCGCGTCGTTGCCCGTGGTGCCACCCGTCGCAGCGGAAGCATCCTCCGGTCCCCCGTCATCCACACTGGACCCGCAGGCCACGAAGCCGACGAAACCCACCAGCACGGCTGCCCACCCTGGCCGCGTCATTTCGAATCCGAGCAACATGGCAGCGTGTATGCCACGCATCTGGGCGTCGCGTCACGTGCCCCCAGTGGAATGGGGCCGTTTTGCGGGAGGTCGGTTGCTGGCAGCCCGCTACTGGGCAGCCCGCTGTTGGGCAGTCCGTTACTGGCAGTCGATGCAGGCCCACTCGATCGGACCATCACCCTGCCCGAAGCGGGCGTAGGTGAAGCTCTCCAGATCGATCAGGGTGGAGTAGCCGTTGCGCGTGGCGTTGTTGGTGCAGCAGCCGTCGCAATCGCTGTCGCCGCAAGTGTCGTAGACGGTGACGTCGATCTCGTGGCCGTCCTTGCGCAGGCGGATGGTCTTCAGCTTGTAAGTCTCGAAGCCGGCGTTGTCGTTGCCGGCGGTGAACAGGGCGATGATGTTGTGGTTCTCGACCCAGTCTTCGGTCTGCTTGCCATCGACGGCCGCGAAGTACCCGGCCCAGGTACAGCCGTTGTAGACGACGCACTCCTCGCTGCCCGGATCGGGGTACGAGGTGTAGTTCGTGGCGTTGGCCCACTGCCAGGTGAGCGTGCTCGAGTCGACGGTCGGATCGATGCCACTCAGTCCGCCACCACTCGCGTCGGCACCGCCGGTGGCTGCTGCACCGCCGGTGGCTGCCGCGCCACCGCTGGCTGCTGCGCCACCGCTCGCCGAGCCATCGTCCGTCCCATCACCCGGAGTCGAGTTGAGGCCGGCCCCCGAACAGCCGATGGCTGCCATGAGGACGAGCGACGCGGTGGGGAGCAACGCGGTGGGGAGCAACGCGGTGGGGAGCGAGAAACGGAGCATGGCCAGCATGCTTGCTTGGATGCGCTCTCCGCACAGGATCGATCGCGACTCAAATCGCGGCTGTTTTCTACGATTCGTTGCTTGGCTACGGAATCGTGCAGAGAGACAGGATTCGTCGTGTCGGCTCGCAGCGACACACGGCCCGTCCAGCTCAGCCTCCGGCTGGAGGCAACTCGACGTGGCCCACGTAGGGCTTCTTCACTTGGGTGCGTAGGTTCTTCAGCGTCTTCATCGGCCAGCTCTTCTGCACCAGGTTGACGATGAAGGTGGGGATGGCGCCCATGGGATCCATCTGGATCTCGACCACTACGAAGGTGGAATCACCCTTCGGCGTGAGCAGGTAGCGACTCTTGATGATGCGGCCGCGCACGCCGACCGTGGTGGGCGCCTTGGGATGTTCGACCGACTCGAGCGAGATGCGTACGACACCCTCGGCGTCTCGTCGCGCCTGGCCGCGGTAGACGTAGTCGCGGTCGCTGGCTGGAAAGGGAGCCGAAAAGTGCTGGTAGACGACGTAGTCGAAGGGGCCTTTGCGCTCGAGGATGACGCTCTTCTTCAGCCGGTCGACCCACTCGGTGCGGTGCTCGTTGTCGGCCAGCACCCAGAGCACCTTCTCGATGGGCTGCTGGATCAGAGCCTCGCCACGGAAGGCCACGATCGACGAGTCGGGGATGTCCTTGCTGTAGACCTTGATGCCCTCGTCTTCGTCGATCTTCTCCCAGCTGGGGGCAGCGTGTACCGAGCCTGCTCCGAGCAGACTGCCGACGAGCGCGCTGGCAGCGGTGACGAACCGTCGTCGTTCGAGCCGAACCCCCATGGTTCCATCCTTACGGCTGCCCGGAGGGGGCGGCAACCTGTGCTGTTTGCACCCCAAAGTGAGGCTTCGGAAACGATCGAAAAACCCGTCGCCGTGAGTACAGCGAAAAGCGAGGCACGAAGCGTGCGAAGAAATTCGACGCCATGCGTGGCGCTACCACTCTGGACGGGTTGCATTTCGTATCGTTAGTGGAGCGCACGATGAGCTCGTTTCGCTTCACGTCGTCTCCTGCGGGCGCTGGGCTAGCCCGGACCGGAACGGCCCGGACTGGAACGGAACCATGAAGCTCGAGGGCGTCGCCGTAGCCGTCACTCTAGCCCTGGTTGGGTGCAATGGTGCTCGCGAGTCCACGGAAGGAGCTGGAGGACGGCCAGCTTCCGACTTCGCGTTGCCAGCCGATTCGACGCCTTGGAAAGAAACGATAGTCGGCTTCGAATGTGAGCACGTCGCTGTCGAGGCGCAGTGCGAGGGCGATTGGTGTCGCATTCCGGCAGGCTGCTTTGTCAAAGGCTCGCCAGAAGGTGAGCCCCATCATGGGTTGAGCACCGAAGTGCTTACAGCAGTCACAATGACGCATGCGTTCCTCATGCAGCGAACGGAACTGACTCAAGCACAATGGGGAGAGCTGGTTGAACTGAATCCCAGCGGACCAAGTCCCGAATATCCCACAGCACCCGCCGGTACTCACAACGATTGTCTCCAACCGAATTGTCCGGTCGGCAACGTGAACTGGTGGGAGGCCGCCGAGTTTGCGAACCGGCTCTCGGCGAAGGAGGGGCGTCAGCAGTGCTACTTGCTCGAGGGCTGCCACGGCACGGTGGGCGGTGGTGACGGCGCTGACTTCGAGTGTGAGACGTTCGAGCAAGCCACCGAGTCGATCTACGACTGCGGGGGCTATCGGCTCCCCACGAAGGTCGAGCACGAGTATGCGGCCCGCGCAGGGACTCGCACGGCCTACTATTCAGGGGACCTGCCCGATGAGTATGCCGAAGAGTGCGTCCGTCTGCTTCCGCAACTCGACGCGATTGGTTGGTATTGCGCAAACGCGGAGGATCGGACGCATCCGGTCGCTTCGAAGATGGCGAATCGCTGGGGGCTCTACGATATCCTCGGAAACGCAGCCGAGTGGCGCCACAATCGTCCGGTAATGCCTGATCCAGGCGCGGCTCCGTGGACCGACCCGTTTGGTGAAACTGGCAATGGGATCTCCACGAGTGACGCTCACGAGATCGGGGGTGGAAGCATGTTCCTCTCGCCAGCGTTCCTGCGAAGCGCGGGCAGGTCCGCCCTCGATGCCACGACGCGCTACCCCGGCATCGGCATCCGCCTCGTCCGATCGTTGCAAGAGGGTGAGTAGTCTGGGCGCCGTCGCCGGCGTGACCACGCCGTGCCGGCGGGCTAGGACCAGTGCTTCTCATGATCTTCGATTGGCTCCGTGATCGCCGCCGCGCCAGGCTCTTGGAAGAGCCTTTTCCGAGTGATTGGCTCGAACAGCTGCCTCGCTGGGTCCCCGTGTACGGCAAGCTGCCGGCGGCCGAGCAGGCCGAACTGCGGAACCTGGTGCAGGTGTTCGTGGCCGAAAAGAACTGGACCGCGGCTGGCGGGCTCGAGCTGACGGACGAAGTGCGCGTCACCATCGCAAGCTTTGCCTGTTTGATCATCCTCGGCCTGCCGCACTTCCTCTACGAGAACGTCGAGACCATCATCGTTTACCCCAGCGCGGTGCGTGCGCCGTTGCGTGAGCCCAGTCCGTTCGCGCAGAGCCTGGTGCCGGTGCCGAATGAGCGCCCCGCGTTGCTCGGCGAGGCTCACCTCCACGGTCCCGTGATCTTGGTGTGGGATGCAGTTCGTCGCGCGCGTCACCCCGAGCGGGGCCACAACGTGGTGTTCCACGAGTTCGCGCATCAGCTCGACATGTTGGACGGCCGAGCCGATGGCGCGCCTCCACTGCACGCGCGCGAAGACTACGAACGCTATTCGGCGGTGTGCCAGCGGGAGTTCGAAGGGTTGAGGCGCGCGGCCGAGCGCGGGGCGCCGAGCTTCCTCGACCAGTACGGGGCCACGAACGAGGCGGAGTTCTTCGCCGTCGCCACCGAGTTTTTCTTCGACGAGCCGCAGGAGATGCAGCAGCGGCACCCGGACCTGTACGAGGTTCTGGGCCAGTTTTACCGCCTCGATCCCGCCGCGTGGTGACCCGTGTCGCCCCGCCGAGACCCGATCCGGCCGCGCTGCACCCGATCCGGCCGCGTGGTGATCTGCCTGGCGAATTTTGGCAGACTCGGCCCCCCAGCGGAATCCGAGCCATGACCGACAAGCCGACCATCTTCTACACCAAGACCGACGAGGCTCCTGCCCTCGCCACCTACTCGCTCCTGCCCATCGTCCAGGCCTTCACCAAGCACTCGGGCATCCAGGTCGAGAGCCGCGACATCTCGCTGTCGGGTCGCATCCTGGCCGTCTTCGCCGATCTGCTGCCCAGCGCGCAGAAGACCGGTGACTCGTTGGCCGAGCTGGGTGCGCTGACGCTGCGCCCCGAGGCCAACATCATCAAGCTGCCCAACATCAGCGCTTCCGTCCCCCAGCTGAAGGAAGCGATCGCCGAGCTGCAGGCCCACGGCTTCGCCGTCCCCAACTACCCCGAGTCGCCGCAGAACGACGCCGAGAAGGACGCCAAGGCGCGCTACGACAAGGTGAAGGGATCGGCCGTGAACCCGGTTCTCCGCGAGGGCAACTCGGATCGTCGCGCCCCCAAGGCGGTGAAGGAGTATGCCAAGAAGCACCCTCACTCGATGGGCAAATGGAACTCCGACTCCAAGACCCGCGTCGCCACGATGAGCGAGGACGATTTCTTCTCGAACGAGAAGTCGACCACGCTGGCCGCGGCCACCGACGTGAAGATCGAGCTGGTGAAGAAGGACGGCTCGGCCGTCGTGCTCAAGGAGAAGACGCCGCTTTTGGCAGGCGAGATCCTCGACTCCACCAAGATCTCGATGAAGGCCCTGCGCGCCTTCTACGCGGCCCAGGTGAAGGCCGCGAAGAGCGAGGGCGTGCTGTTCTCGCTGCACCTGAAGGCCACGATGATGAAGGTCTCCGACCCCATCATCTTCGGCGCCGCCGTGCAGGTGTTCTTCGCGCCGCTGTTCGAGAAGTACGCGGCTCAGTTCGCGGCGCTCGGCGTGGATACCAACAACGGTTTCGGTGATCTGGTGGCGAAGATCCAGTCGCTGCCCGCGGCCGAGAAGGCGGCCATCGAGGCCGATGTCCAGGCAGCGCTCGCCGCCGGCCCCGGTCTCTCCTACGTCAACTCGGACAACGGCATCACCAACCTGCACGTGCCCAGCGACGTCATCGTCGACGCCTCGATGCCGGCCATGATCCGCGCGGGCGGCAAGGTCTACGACAGCCAGGGCAAGCTGGGCGACACGCTCGCGGTCATCCCCGACAGCTCCTACGCCGGCATCTACCAGGCCACCATCGACGACTGCAAAGCCAACGGCGCCTACGATCCGGCCAGCATGGGCTCGGTGCCCAACGTGGGCCTGATGGCCCAGGCTGCCGAGGAGTACGGCTCCCACAACAAGACCTTCCAGATCCCGGCCGACGGAACCGTCCGCGTGATCGACGCGGCAGGCAAGGTGCTGCTCGAGCACCAGGTGGAGGCCGGTGACATCTGGCGCGCCTGCCAGACCAAGGACGCTCCGGTCGCAGACTGGGTCAAGCTCGCCGTCTCGCGCGCTCGCCTGAGCCAGACGCCGGCCGTGTTCTGGCTCGACAAGAAGCGCGCCCACGACGCCGAGATCCTGAAGAAGGTCGAGAAGTATCTGGGCGATCACGACACCAGCGGGCTCGACATCCGCGTGCTGCCGCCCGCGGAGGCGACGAAGTTCACGCTCGAGCGCATTCGCAAGGGCCTGGACACCATCTCGGTCACGGGCAACGTGTTGCGCGACTATCTGACCGACCTGTTCCCCATCCTCGAGGTGGGCACCAGCGCCAAGATGTTGTCGATCGTCCCGCTGATGAAGGGCGGCGGCCTGTTCGAGACGGGCGCGGGCGGTTCGGCGCCCAAGCACGTCGAGCAGTTCCTCCAGGAGAACTACCTGCGTTGGGACTCGCTGGGTGAGTTCTTCGCCCTGGCGGCGTCCTTCGAACACCTGGGCATCGTCTTCCAGCACGCCAAGGCCAAGGTCCTGGCCGAGACGCTCGACGTGGCCAACGGCAAGTTCCTGGAGAACGACAAGTCACCGTCGCGCAAGGTCGGCGGCATCGACAACCGTGGCAGCCACTTCTACCTGGCGCTCTACTGGGCCCAGGCGCTGGCTGCGCAGTCGTCGGACGCCGAGTTCAAGAAGCTGTTCACGCCCATCGCCGAGCAGCTGACGGCCAACGAGGCGAAGATCGTCGAGGAGCTGATCGCCGTGCAGGGCAAGCCCGTCGACGTGGGTGGCTACTACCAGCCCAACGACGAGCTGGCGACGAAGGCTCTGCGCCCCAGCGCGACCTTCAACGCCATTCTGGCCCAGCTCTGAGCTAGCCCAGTTGCTTGGCGCCGCGCGGCCCACGGGAATTTCCCGCGGGCCGCTTCGGTTTTGTGGCGGCCGTTCGTCGGGCGTTAGCCTGGAACATGATCGAGCTGCTGGACGGTTTCCCCTCCGACGTGTTGGCCTTTCGCCTGACTGGGCAGATCACCGCTCGCGACTACGACGAGGTGTTGATGCCTCCGATCCGCGTCGCCTTCGAGGAGGGTGGCGACCTACGGGTGTACGTGGAGATGGGCCACGACTTCACGGGCTTCGAGCCGGGGGCGCTTTGGGAGGACGTGAAGGCCGGCGTTCAGTACGGCCTGATGCACCGCGACCAGTGGAAGAAGATGGCCATTGTCACCGATCTCACATGGATCGGCCGGCTGGTCGTGCTGTTCGGCTGGATGGCGCCAGGCGAGCTGCAGCTGTTCACCTTCGAGCAGCTGCTCAAGGCGAAGCACTGGGTATCGGACTGACGAGGACGGCGATCTACCTACCTCGTTCGAGGCATTGCGACGGCGCGGCCAAGATGGTTTTCTCCGCCGATGGCTTTGCGTTCTGGATTTGGTTCGAGAGGGTGGGTTCTGGGAGCTGTGTCCCTGTTGTCGGCGGCGGGCCTGGCCGCGGGTTGTGGCGGGACGCCCGAAGGGGACGCCGACGGCCAGGGTGGGGCTGGAGGGGCCGATGGCCCGGCCACTGGTGGGGCGACGAGTGATGGCGGCGAGGTCCCCCCGATCCGGGTGGTCGAGCATGGCCGTGTCGACAAGATCGACCTGCTGTTCGTGATCGACAACTCGACCTCGATGGCCGACAAGCAGACGGTGCTCAGCGCGGCCATCCCGCGTCTGGTGCAGCGCCTGGTGGAGCCCGAATGCGTGACGCGCGCCGGTGGCGGTGAGGTGCTCGAGGAGTCACGCGAGCCGAGCGTCGTGGTGGACGGTCGGCTGGGCTGTAGCAACGCCAACAAGGAGCTCGAGTTCGAGCCGATCGAGGACATCCACTTGGGCGTGATTACGTCGTCATTGGGCGGCCACGGCTCGACTGCCTGCGCCGATTCGAATCGCAACGACAACGACAAGGGCTACCTGATCCCGCTGGCGCCCGCGGCGGCCGGAGCAGGTGCTCGAGGCGCGATCCCCGATCCAACCAGCAAGGGCTTCCTGACTTGGCACCCCTCAGCCGAGGGTGTACCCGCGCCAGAGGTCGAAGGAGACGTCGAGCGCTTGGTCGGTAACTTTCAAGCGCAAATCGTGGCGGCGGGTGATGTTGGCTGCGGCTTCGAGGCGCCGCTGGAGGCTTGGTACCGGTTCTTGGTCGATCCCTCTCCGCCCGACGGATTCGTGCTCGATGGCGCGCGGGCGACGTCGACTGGCGTGGACCCGGCCGTCCTGGCACAGCGAGCGGCCTTTCTCCGTCCGGACAGCCTGGTCGGCGTCGTGGTGGTCAGCGACGAGAACGACTGCTCGGCCATGGAGGGTGGCGACTACTACCCCCTTGCGGGTTACGGCTGGTACCTCACCCGGGTCGGCGACGTGAGCGGCCCCTACAACCTGCCCGTCGCGACGCCGGCTTGCGCCGAAAACCCGAACGATGCCTGCTGCTTCTCTTGTTTGCTGTCCGAAACGCCCAGCTACTGTGACGACGCGAGTCAGATTGCCGCGTGCGAGGTCGAGGGGGAGAAGGTCCGTCACGCGCCCGAGGACGACCGCGCCAACTTGCGCTGCTTCGAAAACCGACGCCGTTTCGGCGTTGACTTGCTCTACCCGGTTTCGCGCTACGTGAACGGTTTGACCCAGTCGGCGATCGTGGACTCGCAGACGGGAGAGACCGTTCACAACCAGCTCTTGATGGGCATCGATGGCCACTCGCCCCGTGGCGCGGGTATGGTCTTCCTGGGTGGAATCGTGGGTGTGCCTTGGCAGGACATCGCCACGACGGAGACCCTGGAGGTCGCCGACCGGCTCCGCTATCTGACGGCGGACCAACTTGCCGACAAATCGGTGACGGTGGGCGATGAGCAGGTGGATCGCTGGGCCATCATTCTCGGCGAGCCCGGGCTGCATGCCGCTCTGCCCGAGTGCGAGGGCTCGAGCGACGTCCGTTGTGGCGCAGAGCCTGTCGCTCCCCTCGATCCGTTCATGCGTGAGTCGATCGGCTCCCGCAGTGGTTCGAATCCCATCTCGGGCGACGCGGTGGCCGACAGCTCCAGCTGGAACGCCATCAATGGTCACGAGTACGACAACTCCGTTCCCCACGCTGCCGATGGGCTGCCCAGGAATGACGACCTCCAGTACTCGTGCATTTTTCCGCTCGCGCCTTTCGGTGGCGTGAAGGAAGCCTGCGTACCCGGGCAAGCCAGCTGCGACTGCGGGGACGAGGGCACGGTGAACGGCAAGGGACGTCCGGTGTGCCGCGCAGGCGCAGGGCAGGCCATCGGTACGACCCAACATTGGGGCAAGGCCTACCCAGCGCCGCGCGTCCTGCAAACCGTCCGGGATGTCGGTGATGCCGGTATGCTCGCTTCGATCTGCCCCAAGATCGTCGATGATACGAACGCGGACTATGGCTACAACCCGGCCGTCGACACGATCATCGATCGACTTGGCGGGCGGCTGGGTGAGCGTTGCCTGACCTACCCACTCGATGTCGACGCCCAAGGCAAGGTCACCTGCACGCTCGTCGAAGCGCTCGCTCCTTCGGATGGTACCCTGGATTGTGGGAAGGCCGGCCGCTCCCCGCTCGATACCGACGTCTCCGTACGGGTGATCGAGCAGCTGCCGGCTTTGACCGGCTGTGAGGGGGCGGACTGCGCGGCCTATTCGCTGTGCGCGGTCACCCAGCATCTCCCGGATACGGAGAGCGGCTCTGCTTGTTTGGAGAGCCCGGAGACATCCGGCAGTCAGGCACCCGGCTTCTGCTACGTGGACCCAACGGCGGGCTGGGGCGAGGACGAAATGGTGGCGCACTGCTCCAGCAAGCAGCAACGGCTCCTCCGTTTGGTCGGCTCGGGCCTCCCCCAAGCTGGCGCCGTCACCCTGGTGGCTTGTCTGCAGTGAGCGTGAGCGGGTCGTGGGCGTAGTCAGGCGCCCGCGACCCGTGGCATCCTCGCGGCACGATGCAGAGTAGCGAGATTGGTGCGCCCGCAACGGCGCAGAAGCTGCTGAAGGCGTTGCGTGGCTTGGCCGCCGGGCTACCCGGGGCCGAGGAGTACGTGATGGTGCATCACCCGGCCTTCCGGGTGGGAAAGAAGCCATTCGTCATCGTGGGCATGGATCGCGAGCCCACGATCTCGATCAATCTCGGTGTGGACGTTCAGCGCGAGCTGCTCGACGATCCCCGTTTCAGCAGGACGCCCTACATTGGGCAGCACGGGTGGGTCACCGTGACCTACGGCGAGCTGAAGACGGAGGAAGTGAATCGCTTGCTCGAAGGCAGTTGGGCGCGTGTCGCCAGCAAGAAGCACCTGGCCGCGCGCTCGAGCGTAGGTGCGGCGGCCCGGAAGCCAGCCAAGAAGACGGCGAAGCCTACGAAGGCCGCGCCGCCGAAAACGAAGGTGGCGAAGACGCCGAAGGCCACGCCGCCGAAAGCGAAGGTGGCGAAGACGCCGAAGACCGCGCTGCCGAAAACGAAAACGAAGCCGAAGAAGGCGACGAAGCGCTGATCGGGAACCTCGCGCTCGGCCCGCTGTCGGATGAAGCGTGGCCACCCGCGCAGCGCTCTCGACCCTCACCCTCCTTGCTTCCGTCGCGCTCCTGCCCTTCGAGCTCCAGGCTCGTGCCGATGAGCTGAGCGCTCACTACGACTCCGCGGCCCTCGTCGAGCGGAGTCACCGCATCGAGGCCACACTGCACCCGGGCTACGCGGAACTCGTGGTGCGGCGCGAGCTGTTCAATGGGAGCGAGCGGCCCGACGAAGCCCAGTTTCGGGTCGCGCTGCCCGCTGGTGCCGTGGCCGTCGGCCTGCGGACGCGCGGTCACGGTCCGGGGGCGCCTTGGTTTGCCGGCAAGCTCTTGGATTCCGAGCTGGCCGCCGCCCAGTATCTGGAGCTGACGGGCCGTGGCACGGCCATGCTGCGCGATCCGGCGCTGCTCTACTGGCTTTCGCCGGATAGCGTCGGCCTGCAGATTTTTCCCTGTCCGCCCCGAACCAGCCAGTGGGTCGAGTACACCGTGTGGGTTCCCACTCGCTACGAAGACGGCGCGCACGTGCTGTCCGTCGAGTCCCTCGGCACCGACGCACTGAGGGCCACGTGGGCGGTGCGGCCGGCCGATGCGCGCGCACATCTGGAGACGTCCGGCCTGTCGCTCGCGGCCGGGGCCGCTCTGACGGTGACACCGGAGGTAGACGCACCTCTCGAGGTCCGCTTGTTCGAGGCGGCTCCGGCTCCGCTGCGCGGGGAGTTCGCCAGCGCCGAGCTCGGCACTGGGCGGAGCCTGGTGCATGCCAGCTGGCGCGCCGCTCCTCGCATCTCGAGCGTACCCGAGGGCATTCACCTGGCCGTGTTGCTCGACACCTCGCGCTCGATGGGAGGCGACGCCATGCGGGGCTACGCGCGCATCTTGGCTGGCCTGCTGCCACACTTCCCGGGCGTTCGGGTTGCGCTCGTGGCAGTCGATCGAGCGGCCCGACCCATCACGGGTGGCTTCGTCGCGCCGGAGCGAGCGACCGAGGCCCTTGCGGCGTTTCCCCGAGCTCTGCGCAACGGCAGTGAGCTCGGCCTGGGGCTCGAGGCGGTGGCGCAGCTGTTCCGAGGCGTGCCTGCCTCGGCGCGGCGGTTGCTCGTACTCACCGACACGGCCACGCGTACCGGCCTCACCGCGGCCGCACTGGGCAAGTCGCTGGACGGCGCCGGAGCGCTCACCCATTGGTCCTCGCTCGAGGGGGGCGATGCCGAGCCGGCCGTCGAGGCCGAGCACCCGCTCGCCGCTGCGGTACGAGCGAGCGGTGGCCTGACCTGGAGCGTCGACGCCTCGGCTTCTTCGTCGGAGGAGTTCTCCGCGGCGCTCGAAGACTGGGCGCGTCCGCTGCGCTACCGCGGGCTGGCGTTGCGTCTGGCGGGTCAGGCTTGGTCACACGATGGCGTGCCAGAGACCCTCGACGAGGGCAGTGGCTTCGACGTGGAGGCGCTGGTGAGTGGGCAGCCGAGCGAGGTCACCCTCCGTGCCGAGCTCTGGGGGCGCGCGGTCGAGTTCGAGCTGAACGCCGAGCGAGGCGAGTCGCGCCGGCGCGCAGCCTTCGTCGCGGGTCAGGGCTTTCACAGCGAGTACGAGCTGACCGAGCCGGAGTGGCACCACCTGGCCGAGTTCGCCGGAGCGGTGACGCCTTGGACGAGCTATCTGGCGCTGGAGCCGGGCGTGCGCCCTTCCACCTCGGGCATCGTGCGCGAGGAGGGGCTGGGTCTGGGCGGAATCAGCGAGCTGGGTGGCGGCGGCTTTGGATCCGGGACGGCAGGGGGCGTGGGCTGGCACTTCGATGCGCAGGCCTACCTGGAAGAGCGCGTGCGCGCGCTGAAGGCAACCTGCGCGGCGGCTGGCGCGCTGACCGTGACACTGGAGACGACGAGCGAGGAGCTTGCCGAGATTGTCCGCCTCGAGCTTTCGCCTCCCGAGCCCCGATCGACGAGCTGCCTGAGCGAGGCGCTGTGGGCCGAGATGCTGCCGAAGGAGTTCGCGCGCATCGCGCGGCGGACGACGACGGTGGCGCTCTGACCAGGGAGGCGTCCAGGTCACCCCGAGGCTCGACTCGTCCGAGCCCGGGGTGAGCGCCCCGGAGTCAGTGAGCGATGGGCTGGTCGGAGACGATGAAGTCGTCGAAGTCCACGCGTTGGGCACTCTTGGGAGCCCAGGACGAGTCGCTGCCGCCGAAGAACGTCGAGAAGTACAGGGTGTCGATGGCGTAGCCAGCGGTCGCCGTGCGCCAACGAACATTGGTGCGGTTCAGGAGCAGCTTGCCGTCCAGCCAGCCCTGCATGACACCGTTGCTCTGGCCCTTGGTGCCCATGCGAATGCGGTGCTCGACCGTGTGCCAGGTGCCTGGGACGAAGCGTGCCCCCGAGTAGTTCCAGTCATCGCCGCAGCGGTTGGTGCGATCCGGGTAGTACATGTACTGCTCGACGATGCCGCCGCCACGCCACATGTTCCGGGCCGAGAAGCCGTTGTAGAGGTCCGTCGTGCAGCCACTGGGGGAGCTGCCACCCACCAAGCCCGGCAGCTTGCCGCCGTTGACGAAGTCGAAGCCGGGAGCGAACCGGACGCGGTAGGAGAAGAACAGCTCCTCGTAGTCGCCCTTCAGATCGACGTTGAACTGCACCCCGCCGTTGGCGGGGCCAAACTGGTTGGCCGGGTAGGTGACGCGCAGGAATTTGTTGGAACCCTCCTGTACGACGCTGGCCCGACCCTGGCTCAAGCCATTGTCCCAGCTCGGCGAACTACCGAAGTCGGCGCTCACCTTGCCGAGGGTGTAGGTGCCGGTCGATTGGTTCTGGAAGGTGGCGTTCACCAGCTTGCGGCCCGTGCCACCCGAGCTTCCGCCGCTGCCTGTGGAGCCGCCGCTTCCAGAAAGGACGCACGGAGGCGCGTTACCCGAGCACGAGACGCCGCTGTCGCGGATCGGTCCTGCGCAACACTCCGCCGAGCCTCCGACTCGATCACCACAGCCAGAGCCGCCACAGGTGCCACACGAGAGCGAACAGCAGACACCGTCGCCGCGGATGCCGTTGGCACACTCGACCGGAGCACTGACCAGCCCGCCGAGCGTGAATTGCTCCCAGGTGGAGAGAGCGGCGCCCAGAGCGTCGATGGCGGCGCCACCGCCATTGACGGCGCGCAGGTAGTGGCCGGTCGACGTGCGGAAGCCGACCGCGTCACCGTTTTTGATGGCGCCACTGCCGCTGGCTTTGACGATGGTGAAGGTCTCCCAACCTTGAGCGGCGGTAGCCGTCGCATCGAGCGCGGCGCCGCCACCGTTGACGGCGCGGAAGTACTGGCCCGCACCGGTGCGGATGGTCACCGTGTCACCGCTGTTCAGCGTGCCGCCGTTGATGTCGTCGAGCGCGAAGGTTTCCCAGGCTTGCGCGGCCGTGGCCGTGGCCACGACGGTGCTGCCACCGTTGTTCGTGGCTCCGACGAAGCGCGGCACGACGACGGTGCGCAGCGTGAGCGAGTTGATCACGAGAGCCTCGCTGGTCTCGCTCGTGCCGCTCTCGGCCTCCTCCTCGATGGGGGTGAGGGCACAGGCGACGGGGCCGAGAGCCAGGAGTGTGAGTGGGATCGCGCTGGGCAGATGGCGAGGACGGACCGAACGACGGAGCGAACGAAGGAGCTGGGAAGGAGAGGACATGGTGACTCGCAGGGGGCTGGGGCCGGAAAAGGAGAGGACCCCCGATCGCTTCGGAGTACGGTCGGGGGTCCTCGGGGGACGAATCGTCGCGGGGCCGGTCTTTTCAGGGCAACGCGCCGTCGATGGCGCGCAGCAGCGAAGCGGAGTTGGTGCTGGAGACGTCACCGCCCAGCTCCCAGATCATGATGCCGCCGTACTGCTCGCCCAGATCCGTCTTGCGCTGCATGGTTGCGACGCCGTTGAACGAGTAGGTCGCGCCGTTCTGTTGGATCCAGTCGGTGGTCGACGCCCAGGAGAAGCGAGCGAGGATGTCCTTGTACAGAATGTACTCGCTCGAAGAGCCGCCGCAGTTGCCCCAGCAGTAGCCGTAGAAGGGCACGCCGAGCACGATGCGATCGCGCGCCACGCCCTTGCCCAGGTAGAAGTTGATCGAAGCCTGCGCTTGCGAGTAGCTCGAGTGCTCACCAGCGCCCGACCAGGTACCGGCGTTGTCGTAAGACATCAGGTTGATGAAATCGAACTGCTGCAGCGTGCCGGCGGCGATGCCGGTCGTTTGCGCGACGGCGGCCGAGATTTGCAGGCCATTCGCGCTGGCCTTGGCCTTCAGCTTGGAGATGAAGGTGTTGTAGTTGGCGCCCAGGTAGGAGCCGTTCTCCTGATCCACGTCGATGCCGTCGAACTTGCGGGCCTTGGCGAAGGCGATGATGCGATCGACGAAGGCGTCGACCCGCGCCGCCGTGTACCAGGGGGCAATCGAAGCGTCGCCGCCTGCGCCGCCGAGCGAGGGGAACACCTTGACGCCGCGGGCATGAGCAGCGTTGACCAGCGTGTCGATGTCCGAGGCGCTACCCAGCTGCAGGTTGCCGCTCCCGTCGGCCGTGGCGAAGGCCAGGTTCAGGTGGGTCACCTTCTCCCAGTCGACCTTGTTCACCCAGCTGGCGTACGAGCCGTACCAGTTGGGTACGTAGCCGATGACGCGCTTCTTCGCCGTGGGCGGCGGAGGCGTGGTGCCGCCGGAGACGACGCACGGCGGCATGCTTCCCGAGCAAGAGACGGCAGCCGTGGTGATGGGGCCGGTGCAGCACGCTGCCGTGCCTCCGGGTCGGCTGCCGCAGCCGGTGCCGCCGCAGGCTCCGCAGGCTGCGGGGCAGCAAGCGTCGCCGTTACGGATGCCGGTCGAACAGGTCGGATCCGCGTTCACCGGTGCGCTCAGCCCGCCGATGGTGAACTGCTCCCAGGTGGAGAGCGCGGGGCCCGTGACATCCACGGCCCCGCCGCCACCGTTGACAGCCCGGATGTACTGGCCCGTGGAGGCGCGGAGGCCCACGGCGTCGCCGTTGGCGATGGCGCCACTGCCGCTGGCTTTGACGATGGTGAAGGTCTCCCAACCTTGAGCGGCGGTAGCCGTCGCATCGAGCGCAGCACCGCCACCGTTGACGGCGCGGAAGTACTGGCCCGCACCGGTGCGGATGGTCACGGTGTCGCCGCTGTTCAGCGTGCCGCCGTTGATGTCGTCGAGCGCGAAGGTTTCCCAGGCTTGTGCGGCCGTGGCCGTAGCGACGACGGTGCTGCCACCGTTGTTGGTGGCGCCGATGAAGCGCGGCACGACGGTCGTCTTCAGAGTGACGCCGCTGCGCACCAATGCCTCGGAGGTCTCGTCGGTCAGGCCGGCCTCCTCGCCGAGGCCCTCGGAGTCGACGGGCGTCAGCGAACAGCCGACAGCGCCGGCCGAAAGGGCGAAGAACGGGAGCGCGAGGAGCGCGCGGGAGAGGGTTCGTTTCGTCATGATCTGGACCTCGGTGGGTGTCGGAGTGCCGTGGTGAGGGCGTGTTGCGACGTCCCACAGCAGGATCCGGGCCAACGCGTGCAGTGACGGCGAAATGGCGGGAAGCGGGGAATGACAACGCTTCCGTCCGGCGGCGCTCACCGGCGACGTAGGCGCGAGTAGCAACGTCCTGCGCAGGCGACGTCGACGAAAGTTGCGTGGCTGGTGGGCGCGCGGAGAACGCGCATCACCGGTGCGCGGTCGGACTCAGCGGGTCGCGGTCGGAACTCAGCGGCTCGCGTCGCCCTCGGTCGAGCAACCAGCCAGGCGTCCGAGCAGACGTACGAAGTCGACGGTCCCTGGTGGATCGAGGCCACAGCTCTTCAGCTCGGGGCGCGGATCGGTGAGCCGTCGCGTGCCCTCTCGCCACACTTCCACGTGCGCTCCGACCTCGGGCCGGTCGAGGCAGGCGTAGTCCATGCTCCAAAGACGCGACGCTGCGGGGCGGGTGGTGAGGCGCGCCGCGGCAGCCTCGATCGTCTGCCACTCCCGCTCGTCGAGGCGCCGAGTCAGCCGACCTCCGTGATCGGTGGCCGGGCTGGTGGTGATCACCAGGGATTTCCCGTGGGGGGTAGCGGAGGCGGTGACCGAGAAGGGGAGCGCGCCGCGCTCCCAGTAGGTGGCGCGGTAGACGGTCCAGCTGCCGGGCAACAGCTCGAGGTTTTCGTGGCCCCAATAGGTGCCGACCACCGCCTCTTGGCCGGCCTCCCAGGCGCACCACTGTTTGATACGGGCGACGGGGCGCTCCGGGTGTTGGGCTCGGATCGAGCCGACGCAGTCGCCGTAGCCGCGCCACTGGTCCCAGCCGAGCGCGGGGTCGATGACATCGGAGCGCCAGCGGCTCGTCTGACAGCCGGCCTCGGTGGGAAAGAAGTTCGCGCAGAACCGCGGCGGCGTGTAGTCGACGTCGGGCTCCGGACAAGCGCGTGGCGCGTCGTGCTCCTGCGAGAGCGTCGGTGGTGCAGCCGAGCAGGCGAGGGAGAACGCCGCGACGGTAGCGCAGAGGGCCGAGCGGAGAACCCAGTCGGGGACCGAGCCGCGAGTTTCGAGATGTGCCGAGAGGCGCACCGGGGCAGCCTAGCGAGAATGCTCCACCGGTCGAGGGCCCGGGCGATCAGTGCGTCCGTGGCGGCTCACTTACCGAAGGCGCTCGAGAGGCCATCGA
>DATIDO010000155.1:0-7785 GCA_035456245.1 Polyangiaceae bacterium | reverse complement strand
AGGGGCGCGGACTGATTGCCGCCCCCCGTACCACTGGTGCCCCCCGTACCGCCGGTGCCGCCACTTGCCGCTCCCCCACTCGAAGCTCCACCGGTGTCGTTGCCTTCACCGCCCAGGTTGCTGGCGCCACCTCCGGCCCAGCCCTGACCGCCGCTGCCGTTGGAAACGCCTCCGCTCGAAGCAGCCCCACCTGACGCACTCGCACCGGCCGTGCCGACGGCATCGTCCGACGACTCGCCGCCAGTACCGTTCGCGCTGTCTCCATCCGACGGCGCATCGGAACAAGCGCCAGCCAGAGAGAAGAGGGCGAATCCGCAGGCGGCACCCCAAAGAACTCGCAACATCCTCACCGACTATGCCTCACGAGGGGATCGGTCAATGGCCCGAAACTTTCGACCCGCTCGGGCGAATCTCAGGGCTTGATGATCTGTGTGCCGGGAGGAGCCACGAACTCGAACTCCTTCTTGTCCACCGGCTGGTTCACGACCGGATCGACGAAGTCGAAGCGGTTGCGGTTCTGCTGGGCGTCGATCATCAGCACTCGCCGCACCTGGTAGGTGGCGCCGTCGACGTAGAGCAGTAGGCTCTGGTAGGCCGGCGTGGCCGTCTTGGGCACGCCCTTCAGCACGAAGCCGCCCTCGTAACCGAGCGCTTTTTCGTCCAGGCGCTCCAGATTGAACTCCTTCTTCAGGTTGCCGCCGCCGAGCAGGAACGAAAGCGCGCCGGGATACGGGCTTTTCTCGATGTTCTGCTCGTACATCTGCTGCGTCTCTTTGTCGTAGACCTTGATGGTCTTGCCGTCGGAGACGACGCGGTTGCCGTTGGTCTCGTAGCGCCAGCTCATCTTGCCGGGCTTCTCGAACACCACGGTGCCGCCCGAGTTCTTGGTCTTGCGATAGGCCGCCACGAAGTAGCGCTGCTCGAACTTGGCGCGGAAGGTCTTGCTCTTGTCGTAGAAGTTCTGGACGCGATCGGCGATGTCGTTGGCCGACAGCGGAGTGGTGGCCGGAGCGGCGGGCTTGTCTGCCAGCGCGATACCGACTGCGCCGGGGGCCACCTGCAGGGCCAGCCCGAGGAGCAGGCCGGCAAACACGAATCGCGTCGTCTTCATGGGAGTCTCTTGCCTAGCATACGACGCCGGGGGGCTCCGCCTTCCCCAGCGGCAAACAGGTGAAACTATTACTGATTATGCGCCGAGTGGAGGCTTGGCGGCCCGGCTTCGGGCGACGGCAGCTGCCAGATGGGGGGGCAGCTTGCGGCGCAGGGTCTTCTTCCTGGCTTCCTCCAGGGCGGCGGCGCGTGGATCGAGGCGGTGCTCGGTAATCGCGAGCGCCAAGGCATCGGCCGCGTCTGCCGGGGGCGAGGTCGGCAAGCGGAGCAACGTGCGAACCATCGCGGCCACCTGGGGCTTCTCAGCCTGGCCGTTGCCGGTCAGGGTGCGCTTCACGCGGGCGGGTGCGTGCTCACGCAACGGGACGCTCGCCCGCTCCAAGCACAGCAAGATCACGCCACGGGCGTGTCCGAGCTTGGCGGCGGCCTGCGGGTCCTTGTGAAAGAAAATCTGCTCCACCGAGCCGACCGCGGGACGGTATTGGTCGATGACGGTCTCGAGGCGCTCGGCCAACTGGACGAGTCGAACCGAGAGCGAGAGGGCGCCATCCACACGGATCACACCGTGAGCGATATGGGTCAGCTGGTTGCCCGCGCGCTCGACCACGCCCCAGCCCAAATTGCGGGTTCCGGGGTCGATGCCGAGGACGATCATGGCCTGACGGCCAGTCTGCCATGGAATGGCGCGATGGAAAGTGAGAAAAGGTGACCGTGAGGAGTTCCACACCCCTTCGTTTCGTCGCCGGACAGTGCCGAACCAGCCGCAGGAGGCTCGGCTGGCTCCTGGGCGCGACGCTGACCACGTTCGCTTCCTCGGCGCTGGCAGGCGGGCAGCTCGGCGATCAGGGCGATCCGATCCAGACCAGCCGCTACGGCATCGACCTGTACCAGGGCGCCGTCTGGGGTGGCTCGCGCATCACCAGCTTGGGTGGCTCGCTGGTGGCCAACGCCTACGACGTCGACGGCATGTTGCAGAACCCCGCCGCCCCGGCGGTGCGTCCGTTCTTCTCGGTGACCGACTTCGACTACTGGCTGGGGTTCGGCCTCACCTTCCCGTCCAGCTTGTCGAACATGGACTTCTTCAACAGCGGCGGGAAGACCGGCGTGGCGCAGGCCCCCGACAGCCTGATCTACGTGACGCCCGCGTTGATCCTGCAGTTCGGCTCACTCGGCGTGGGTGTGAACATGGAGTACCAGAGCTACGCGCTCGGTGAGGTGGAAGATCTCGCCAGCGGCACGGCACGCGTCTCCAGCCGCTACACGCAGACGCATATCCAGGTGGCCAACGCCTTCTTGGACGGCGAGCTGACGGTGGGTGGCGGCTTGCGTCTGCTGAACAACCGCGTCGTGCTCAGCGCCGGCACCAACGAGGTCTCGCCGCTTTCTGCTTCCGGCCTCGGTGCGGAGGTGGGCCTCGTCTACAAGCCTTTCGGTGAACACTACCGCCTGGGTGTTGCCTATCGCTCTTCCATCTCGGCGCAGTCGGCCTACTCGACGGGCGCGATCCTGAACGAGGACAACGACGTGGTTTTGCGCACCACGCGGGGCGACATCTACCTGCCGGAGAGCGCCAACCTGCCGTGGGACCTCAACCTGGGCGCCTCCTACGATCTGGGCAAGAGCGAGCCCAACGGCCCCTGGATTTCCGACCGCATCCTGGCCGAGCGCGAGGAGCTCCGCCTGCGCCTGGAGATCCTGGCGGCCAAGGATCGCCGCGATCGCGGGCTAGCCACCGCCGAGAGCGAGGCCGAGAAGACGCTGATCGAAGAGGAGTACGAGGCAGAGCGGGTGCGCCTGGAGAAAGAAATGGCCCGCGCGCGCACGGACGCCTACTGGAAGATCCAACAGCGTCTCGCCACCCAGTCGCGCAACATCGGCATGATCACCGCGTCGCTCTTGATCTCGGGCTCGGTCGACAACTCCGTGGGCGTGGAGTCGTTCGTCGCCCAGACCGTCAACCGCTCCGGTGAGGCCGTCGTCTTCTCCCCGCGCCTGGGCAGCGAGGTCGAGGTCGTCCCCGACTTCCTGCGCCTGCGTGCTGGTACGTATTTGGAGCCCACGCGCTTCGACACCAGCACTCCGCGCCCCCACTACACGGGCGGCATCGACATCCCTCTCGGCGTTTGGAACGTGTTCGGCCTGTGGCCGGATGACTACCGTTGGCGACTGGCCGGCGCGGTCGACATGGCCCGTGACTTCTCGACCGTCAGCTTCTCGGTGGCCGGCTGGTACCCGCGCCATCGCGGCACGGTGAAGCGCCCCGCCGATTGAGCCGAGCTCGGACCGACCTGCGCCGGCCGACTCAGTACCCGCAGCAGCTCGGGTAGGTCGCCGGATCGATGCCGGCGTTGCAGATGTCCTCGTAAGTCTGGCCGTAATGGGCCTCGACGAACTCGGTCACGCGGTCGGCGTCGAAGCAGGTGCCTTTCAAGTAGTGGCCCCAGGCAGCGGCCGCGAACGGCGCATCGAGCTCCGGATCGGGCGTGACCAGCAGACGGTGGCGCGTCGCCGAACAGAGCGGATCAGCCGCCCAACTGTCGAAGAAGTCGGTCAGCTGCTGGCGCAGCTCGGCGCAGTCGAGTCCCGCGGCTTCCGCCTGCGCGCAGTTGTAGGAGAGCACCACGGCGCCGTGCTCGAGCGAGTGGACCAAAAAGCCTCGCGGCACCGGCTGCTGGTAGTTCGCGAAGGCTGCCCAGATCGAGAAGTGGGTCCCCGACGTGGGCGGGTTCGACGCGTACTCGAGCGCGGTGCAGGGCTCGGCATGGTCGGCGCCTGCTTCGGGCACGGCGCACTCGACCAGCCCACAGGCTCCGCTCGCAGGGCTGCAATCACCCACCTGGCTCGGTTCTTCGCCGACGTTGGCATCGGGATCGACGCCGCAGTAGTCGCCGCCGAGCCCCGAGCCGCCGAGCCCCGAGTCATCCGTCCCCGAGCCGCCACCCGAGCCGCCACCGTCGTTCACGTCAGCACCGTCGCTCGTATCGCCACCGTCCTCGGAGCTCCCGCAGGCAGCCTGGACGAGCGCGACCACCAACAACGTTCCCATGCGCAACTTCATTTGCGTGTCGCCTTCTTCTTGTACCCAGCGAGGGCCTCGCTCAGCTCTGCCTGCACCCGCTCGACCAGCTCGGCCGGCTCGACGACGCGCGCGCGGGCTCCCCACTCCAGCACCCAGCTGGTCACCGGATTCAGGTTGCCGACGGTCATGCTGAGACGCACCCCGCCGCCCGGCAGGTTGGTCAGCTTCTGCGTGGGGTGCACCTTGCGCATGCGCACGTACTCGCTCGCCCGAGCGTCGAAATCGACGACCACCTTGTGTCGCTCGTCGCTCTTGAAGACACCCAGCTCGCCCTGGAAGTACTCGTCGATGTCGAAGCTGTCGGGCAGATCGAACGTCTCGGTGTAGTGGATCTGCGTGTCGCGCATGCGGTCGAGCACGAACGTACGCATTTCGCCGCGATCTTGGTGGTAGCCGACGCAGTAGATCGAGTCGCGGTGCAGCACCATCGCGTAGGGCAGGATGGTGATTTTCTCTTCACGAGCCTTGCTGGCGCTCTTGTAGTGCAGCGTGAGCGGGCGCAGATCGGCGACGGCCTGGAACAGGTCGTCCAGCTCCTCGGTCTTCTCCGCGTAGTTCTTGGGCGCGAAGGGCAGGTAGAGGAAACGCTCCTCGAGCCGGGCGTCGGCGCGACCGGCGTTGGGACCACGACCCGGCCGCTTGGAGATGGCGAGCAGCTTGTCGGTGGCCATGGAGATTTCCTCGTAGAGGTTGGAGCCCTCCATGGGCGCGAACAGCCGCCGTGCGGCCAAGAAGGCGTAGGCCTGGGTGCGCCGCAGCTCGACCTTGCGCGGCAGCTCACCGCTGCGAATACGCCAGAGCAGCGCGCCGCCTCCGCGGGTCTCCGTGCTCTCCAGGTCGAACTCGCGTTCGACCTCCTTCAGGTAGCGGCGCATGGTGCGCGGGGTGACCTCGAGTCCCTCGGCCAGCTCGTAGAGCGTGATGCCCTTGGGGTGGCGCAGCAGGATCTCGCGCAAGCGATCCATGCGCCGATGCTGGGTGAACTTGCCTTGAGGTCGTCCCCGGTTGCTCATGCCGTTCCCGTCAGTGGATGCGCTGGCCGGCCTTGGCGCCCGAGTCGGGCGACAGCACGAACAGATCGCTGCCGCCGCCACCGGCGCAGACGACCATGCCCTCGCTCAACCCGAACTTCATCTGTCGCGGCGCCAGGTTGGCGACCACGACCACCAGGCGACCCACCAGCTGCTCGGGCTCGTATGCCGACTTGATGCCGGCAAAGATGGTGCGGCGATCCTCGCCGCCCAGGCTGACCGTGAGCTTCAAGAGCTTCTTGGCCTCGGGCACCTGCTCGGCCGAGATCACGCGAGCGACGCGCAGATCCACCTTGCCGAAGTCGTCGATGCTGCAAACGGCAGCGAGCGGCTCGGCGGCGAGCGCCGCACCGTCGTCCTGGTTCTCGGTCGCGGGGGCGGCGCTGCTGCTTGCGGCGGCGGGCGCTGCGGCGGCGGGCTCGGCGGCGGACTGCTCTTCTTTGCTGGATTCGATCATGGCTCGTACTTTTTCCGCGTCGACGCGGGTCATCAGGTGGGTGAATTCGCCGAGCGTCTGGCCGACGCTGGGCTGGCTGGCCGCTGACCAACTCGACAGCGAACAATTCAACAGGCGCTCGCTGTCCTCACGCTGCTTGGGCAATACCGGGCCCAAGTAGACGATCAGCTGGCGATAGAGGTTCAGCGCCACGGTGCAGACATCGCGCAGCTCGTCGACGCGCGCCGCATCTTTTTTGAGCTTCCAGGGCTCCTTGCGGTCGATGTACTCGTTGGCTCGATCGGCCAGGTTCATGATCAGGCGCATGGCCTTCGCGAACTCGTGGCTCTCGTAGGCTCGAGCGATCTCGGCACCAGCCTCGGCGCCGCGGGCGAACAACCCCTCGTCGTCCGGGAAGACCGCGGAGAGGCTGGGCACGAAGCGGGCGGTGCGGCTGGCCAGGTTGACCACCTTGCCCACCAAATCCGAGTTCACCTTGGCAACGAACTCGGCCACCTCCAAATCCAGATCGTCGACCTTGTCCGACAGCTTGCTGGCATAGAAGTAGCGCAAGAACGCCGGATCGAGGTGATCCAGATAGGTACGCGCGCGCACCATCGTGCCGCGCGACTTGCTCATCTTCTCGCCGTTGACCGTGAGGAAGCCGTGGACCTGGACGCGGCTCGGCAGGGAGTAACCAGCCGTCTCCAGCATGGCCGGCCAGAACAGGGTGTGGAAGTAGGTGATGTCCTTGCCGATGAAGTGCCGGACCTCGCAGTCGGCGCTTTTCCACCAGTCTTCCAGCTTTTCGCCCTGGCCCTGACACCACTCGGCGGTCGAGGCGATGTAGCCGATCGGGGCGTCGAACCACACGTACCAGAAGTTACCGGGAGCGTCGGGGATCTCGAAGCCGAAGTAGGGCGCCGGGCGTGACACGTCCCAAGCGCGCAGCTCGTCGCCCAGGAAGTGCCCCTTCAGGTAGTTGGCGATCTCGGGCTGCAGTACACCCGGTGTCGCCGTCCAGCCGTCGAGGAAGCCGTGCAGCTTTTCGATCTCGACGAACAGGTGCTTGGCCGTGCGCAGCTCGGGCTTGGCTCCGCTCAGCGTGCTGCGCGGGTCGATCAGATCGGCAGCGGAATAGACGGTCCCGCATTTCTCGCAGGCGTCTCCGTACTGGTCCACGCTCTTGCAGTTGGGGCACGTGCCCTTCACGAAGCGATCGGCCAGGAACGTGCCGGCCTCGGGATCGAACAGCTGAGTGACGTCCTGCTCGCTGACCAGCCCGCCCCCGCGCAGCTTCGCCCAGAACTCGTGACAGAGAGCGCGGTTGGCCTCCGAGTTGGTGCTGCCGTAGTGGTCGAACGCCACCTGGAAGTCGGCGAAGTCGCGCCGATGGTGGTCCTGCATCTCCGCAATCAGGGCCTCCTCGCTGCGGCCCTCCTTGCGCGCACGGATCATGATGGCGGTGCCGTGGGTGTCGTCGGCACAGACGTAGACGGCGCGGCGCCCCATCGCGCGCTGAAATCGGACCCAGATATCCGTCTGCAGGTACTCGACGAGGTGGCCGATGTGGATGTGGCCGTTTGCGTAAGGCAGCGCGCTGGTGACGAGCAGGCGCCGTTGGTCCGGATGGGCGGGGTCCATGGGCTGCGGAGCCTAGAGCAAAAAGAGCGCCGATTCGAGCTGCAGCAGCCGCGGGTTCACAGCGACCGAACCACGCTGTAGAGGGCGGCCATGGGTCTGCTCGAAGGCAAAGTCGCGCTGGTCACGGGCGCCGGACGAGGCATCGGTCGCGCGGTTGCGCTGGCGTTCGCTCGCGAAGGCGCGAGCCTGGTGGTGAACGACTTGGGCTGCGAACGCGACGGCAGCGGCCGGGACCCGAGCGTCGCTCGGGCGGTAGCGGACGAGATCGCTGCGCTCGGCGGGCGAGCCGTGCCCAGCGCCCACTCGGTGGCCGAGCGCTCGGAGGTGGAGGAGCTGTTCGCGCTGATTGGCAGCGAGTTCGGTCGCCTCGACGTACTCGTGAACAACGCCGGCATCATCGCCGACAAGAGTGTGCTCGATCTGAGCGACGACAACTGGCGCTCGGTGCTCGAGACTCACCTGACCGGCACCTTCTTCTGCACCCG
>DATIDO010000154.1:0-11658 GCA_035456245.1 Polyangiaceae bacterium | reverse complement strand
CTCGGGAAGCTGGTCGGGCTCGATGGGCACGGCCGACGACGCCGATGTCTTCGGCTCGGGTCCGGTCGAGCGTGCTGCGCCTGCCAACGAACCCCGCGATCCTTCCGCGTTCGGCGAGGTGAACCTCGGCGGCGATGCGGGCGGCGATGCGGGCGACGACGAGTTCGACGCCTTTCCGACGGAGTCGGCCGCCAAGGCTCCGGTCGCTCCTGCCGGCAAAGCCAGCGGGGGCTCCGGCTACGGTGAGGTGGCGTTGGAAGGTGGCATGGATGGACTCGCGCTCGGCGAAGACGTCGAGCGCGCGCCGGCGCCCGCAGCCGTCGCGGGGCCACCCCCGGCTGCCAGCGCCCAGGTCGAGCTACCGCGTGCCGGTGCGTCCCTGCAGGTTCCGGTCGCGGCAGGCGGGCTCACCAACAAGACGAAGGTGACGATTGCCGCGGCGCTGCTGCTCGCAGTGGGCGGTGGAGCCTTGTCTGCGCTGCCCGATGTGGGCCCCTATGGTGCTTACTGGTTCATCGACACGGTGCAAGGCGAGTCGAATCGCTCCGCCCTGGCGGCCGACGCCCAGGCAGCCACGACAGCCGCGACCCACGACACGGTCGACGAGGTCGATCGGGTGTTCCGGCAGATCGATCAGGGGCGACAAGCGGCACCTCGCTTCAAGCCCCGCGCCGCCTACGCGGCTTTCATCGCGCAGCTTCGACGGCTGCGTTTCGGTGAGGAAGCCTCTCTGAGTGCGCAGGCCAACGTGCTGCTCGAGCCGCTCGCCGAGGTGCAGCCTGAAGAGGTCGAATACCTGGAGTTGGCGCGCACCGCGACGTTGGCGAACGAGCGAGGCCAAGCGGAGCTCCTGCGCCGCGGCGACGCGCTGATCGCGCGCGGGCCCGATTTCGCAGTGCTGGTCGGTGAAGTGGCGGTCGCGCAGCGTTCCCCCGAGCTGGCCCTGAAGGCCTTCGCGAAGCTGGCCCAGCAGCAGCCGGGCGCGCGCGCGCATTTCGGCTTGGCGCGGGCCCATTGGAGCGCTGGCAAGAAGGAGGAAGCGCTGGCCGAGGTAGGCCTGGCGCTCGCCAAGAACCCGGCACACTCCGGTGCGCTGCTGCTCCGTGCCGAGCTGAACCTGCGCGACCGCGCGCAGGACGAAGCGTTGGTCGTTCAGCTGACGGGACTCACCAATCCCAATCCCAAGGTCAGCTTGGACGAGCGCGCCTTGGCGCTCGTCCTCTTGGGCGAGCTCCATCTTTCGCGTTCGCGGGTGAAGCAGGCGGAGCAGACGTTCGGCGCGGCCCTGACGCTCAAGCCGGGTAGCGCCCGCGCGCAACGCGGCCTGGCCGACACCTTGTTCGAAGCCGGGCGCTTCGGTGAGGCGCTGGCCCGCTACGAGGCAGCGTCGAAGGCAGCCCCTCAGGACTGGGAGGCCCAACTGGGCATGGTCCAGTCGATGCTTCGTCTGGAGCGCTTGGAGGACGCCGCCAAGTTGCTGGAGGGGTTGACCACCGCCTACCCGAAGTCGACGCCCGTCGCCTACTGGCGCGGCCGCGCCAAAGAGGCCATCGGTGATCGAGACGCGGCCGAGAAGGCCTACCAGGCCGCCATCGATCAGGGCGACGCGCGCCCCGAACTGGTGCTGGCTTACGTCGCGCTCACGCGTTTGCTCGGTCAGACCGGCCGCAACCCCGAGGCCGACGTCGTGATCGCGCAGGCCGAGAAGCGGTTCCCGAACGATCCCGAGGTCTACCGCGCGCTCGGCGAGCTGGCGTCGAGCCGTGGTGCGTACGACGCCGCCATCACGCAGTACGAGAAGGCGCTGGCCATCGACCCGCAGAACATCGGCCTCCACTTCGCGCGCGGCGTTGCGCTGCGTCAGGCTCGCCGCTTCGAGGACGCCTCGGCGGAGTTCGATGCCGTCGAGAAGATCGAGAAGGACTTTCCCGGCTTGGAGCTGGAGCGCGGCAACCTGTTCGAGGCATCGGGGCGCAGCGAGGAGGCGCTACGCGCCTACGAGACCGCGCTGGCGCAGGCGCCGAAGGATCCCGATTTGATGCTGCGCGTGGGTTGCGGCAAGGCTGCCGCGGGCCAAACCGTGGACGCACGCAAGCTCCTGGAGGTCGTGCTGGAGGAGCGCCCCAACTCGGCCGAGGTGAACTTCTGCATGGGCCTCTCGCTGCTCCGCGCGGGCAAGGACTTCATCGAGGCGCGTCGCTACCTGGAACGCGCCGTGGGCCTGGACGCCACGCGCGCTTCCTACCACCTGCACGTCGGCATGGTGGCCATCGAGTTGCACGACTACTCGCTGGCCGGCAAGTCGCTCGATCAGGCGTTGCTCTTGGATCGGACGCTCGCCGATGCCTATTGGCAGCGGGGCGTGCTGCGCGTCCGCCAGGGAGCCGTGAAAGACGCCGAGATCGATCTGCGTCGCGCGCTCGAGTTGAGCCCGAGCCGCTTCGAGGCTCACGCCGCCCTGGCCGAGGCCTACATGCAGGTGAACAAGGAGCAGGACGCGCTGGTGGAGTGGAAGGCCGCCGTGCAGAGCGGGCACGGCGACGCGTTCTGGTACTATCGCTACGGCAAGCTGTTGCTCGACAACCGTCAGGCCGAAGAGGCGCGCCCACAGCTGGAGCGCGCCGTCGAGCTGGGGAGCAAGCTCGAGCCGCCACCTCCGTGGTTGTGGGACGCCCATCGCAACCTGGCCTTGGCACTCGGCCGCACCAAGGAAGCCATCCCCCATTGGGAGATATTCTTGGACAAGGCGCCCAAGAGCTCACCGTACCTGCGTGATGCTCTGCGCGAGCTGAAGGCAATCGTGCCCTGAATCGGTGCGGGCGCCTCGGCGTCCGCATGTCGCAACGGCCGCTCCGGCGTCCGCATGTCGCAACGGCCGCTCCGGCGTCCGCGTGTCGCAAATGAAGAAAGGCCACGACCTGCGTCGTGGCCTTTTGCCCTTCCATCTCGGATCGAGAGACTCAGAGCTGTTTGGGGGCGTTGGCCTTGAACTCGTAGCTCCAGGTCACCACACCTTCACGCGCGTCCGGCGGATCGATCTTCAGCCCCGTGAGGATCTTCACCACACACTCGCCCAACGGGGCGGGTGCAGTGGTGGCTTCCTCGTCCACGGCTACGTTCTGGAAAGCACCGGTTTCGGGCGCGATGGTGAACTTCACCTTCACGACGCCCGCCGCCTTGCTGTCCGCCTTCAGCACCTCGTCGTAGCAGGCCTTCAGATCGCCCTGCTTCGCCGCGATCGCCTTGTCCGTGTCCGACTTGTATTCCTCCGGAGCACGAGCGGTGAACTTGCAACCAGCCAGCGAAGTCGCGAGGCAGGCCATGAGAATCAGCTTCTTGGTCATGTCCTGTGCTCCTTACTTCTTGGCGGGTGCCGGTGCGGGTGCCGGCGCGGGCGCCGGAGCCGGCTTCTTGGCAGTAGCTGCTGCAGCTTCGGCCTTCTTCTTCTCGGCTTCGGCCTTCTTCTTCTCTTCTTCGGTCGGTTCGACGGCCTTTTCCTCGGTTCCGGTCTTCTCTTCGACGACCTTCTCCTTGCCGGTGTGATCGATCTCGACCTTCTTCTTCGTCACGTCCTGCTTGACGATGTTGAACTCCACGCGACGGTTGGTCTCGCGACCTTCCTCGGTATCGTTCGTGGCCAACGGCTTGTCGAAGCCGTAGCCCTTGGCCGTCATGCGCTTCTCGTCGATGCCGTGATCGACCAAGTATTGGCGGACCGCCTTGGCGCGATCATCCGACAGCTTGCGGTTGAAGGTGGCAGAGCCCTCCTTCGAAGCGTGGCCCTCGATGGCAACGATCAAGATGTGGGGGTTGTCCTTGAAGACCTGGACGATCTCGTCGAGCAGACCGAACGACTCGGGCTTGATGGTTGCCTTGGCCGTGTCGAACTGGATCTTCTCCTTGATCTCGATCTTGTTGTCGCGGACCTCGACGCGTGGTGGAGGCTTCGGCGGCTCCGGCGGAGGCGGGGGCGGCGGCGGAGGCAGCGGCGGGGGATCGCCTGCTACCGTCGCGGCGGTGCCCGAAAAAGGAATCTGTCCGCCGCAAGCAAGGGCCAACAGGGCCGCTGGCCCGATGAGTCCCAGTCGGACCCAACGGGTCGTGCGTTTGCTGTGGCTATCCATTGAATTCTCCTTCGCAAAGGTTCGATCGACAGCGTCCGGAAGCTCGTCCGGACATCAGGTTGTTCCATTCGGAACGATGTCCCGTCAATCGACATTCCCAGCCTCACGAGGCTTCGGCCGGCGGTTCGGAATGCCGTCGAAAGTGCAGCATTCCATGCTCGACGGTGCGCGCATCCACGAGCGGAAACGTTCCGATTGCGGTCCGTCACGAGCGCTCGTCCAGATGGACACGAGCGACTCACATCATCCTACCAAGTGAGAGGATCATGAAGGCGCAGCGCGGCACTCGACGCAGCGCAGCGCAACACAGCGCAGCGCTCGACGTCGCGCACGCAACGCCGGCGACTCAGTCCACGAACGTCTTGAGCGCCTTGGAGCGGCTCGGGTGACGAAGCTTGCGCAGAGCCTTCGCCTCGATCTGGCGGATGCGTTCGCGCGTCACCTCGAAATCCTGGCCGACCTCTTCGAGCGTGTGGTCGCTCTTCTCGCCGATGCCGAAGCGCATGCGCAGCACCTTTTCCTCGCGCGGCGTGAGCGTCTTGAGCACCTTGCGAGTCTGATCGCTCAGGTTCAGGTTGATGACCGCCTCGGCGGGGTTCACCGCGCTCTTGTCTTCGATGAAGTCGCCCAAGTGGCTGTCTTCCTCTTCGCCGATTGGCGTCTCGAGGCTGATCGGCTCCTTGGCGATCTTCAGCACCTTGCGCACCTTGTCGAGCGGCAGCTCCATTTTCTCGGCGACCTCTTCGGGTGTGGGCTCGCGGCCCAGCTCCTGCACGAGGTAACGCGAGGTGCGGATCAGCTTGTTGATCGTCTCGATCATGTGCACCGGGATGCGGATGGTGCGTGCCTGATCGGCGATGGCGCGGGTGATGGCCTGACGGATCCACCAGGTCGCGTAGGTCGAGAACTTGTAGCCGCGGCGGTACTCGAACTTGTCGACCGCCTTCATCAGACCGATGTTGCCCTCCTGGATCAGGTCCAGGAACTGCAAGCCGCGGTTCGTGTACTTCTTGGCGATCGAGACGACGAGACGCAGGTTGGCCTCTACCAGCTCGGCCTTGGCGCGCTCGGTGCGCCGTTCCGAAGTCAGGATTTCCTCGTAGGTCTGCAGCATCTCGTCGACCGGCACGGCCATGTCGGCCTCGGCGGTCTCGATGAGCAGCGAGCTCTGCACCAGCTCGCGCTCGATGCGCTCGACGTGGGCGACGGGCACGCGGATGTCGCCGGCGAAATTGCGCGTGGCATCCAGCGAGGAGCGCGCGGCCTTGAGCCGTTCGGCGAGCTCCACGCGCTTGGAGCCGGTCAGACGCTCGAGCTCGCGGATGCGCTGGTCGGCGCGGGTGACCTCTTCGATGCGCGCCTTGAGGCGCACGACGATTTGGTCGAGCGTGCGCTTGTTCAGGCGCATCTCCTTGAGCGTCTTGATGATGCGGGCGCGGCCGTCGGCCAGGACCTCGTCGGCCTGCGCGCGTTGGGCTGGGCTGGACCGCTCGGCGAGCGCCTCCAGATTCTTCTTTTCCTGACGCCGGATCTTCTCGATCAGGCGCATCACGCGCCGATCGGCCTCTTCCTCGTCGAACTCCTGCTCCTCGTCTTCGGAGTCGCGGACGATGTCCTTCACGCGGAGCTTCTGGGCGCGCAGATCGTCGCCGATGCGCAGGATTTCCTGCACCGTCACCGGGCACTGCAGCGCAGCCTCGAGGATTGCGTCTTCACCCTCCTCGATGCGCTTGGCGATCTCGACCTCGCCTTCACGCGTGAGCAAGGCGACCGTACCCATCTTGCGCAGGTACATGCGCACGGGGTCGTTGCTCTTGTGGAGATCCTCGTCGATCGCCTTCTTGGCCGGCGCGCGCTTGGCGCGCGTCTTCTCGACCTTGGGAGCCGTCTCGACCAAATCGACGCTCTCCTTGGTGAGCTCGGCCATCAGCCGACCCATGGCTCGCCGATCCTTGGCCAGCTCATCCATGGTCGCGGTGATGTCGTCGAACGTCAGGTAGCCCTGGGCCTTGCCGCGCTCGACCAGCTCCTCGTGGGCCGCAGAGGCCTCGAACTCGCTCAGATCGTGGAGGCCTGGGCCACCCGCCTTGGGGGTCCGGCCGGAGCTCGACTCGGTCGAGCCGTCGTCTTCGTCGAAATCCTGCTCGTCGGAGTCCAGCTCCTCGGCGTTCGCTTCGTCGGCGCCCTCGTCCGAATCGCTCGACTTGCGCAGCTCGACCACCTTGCGCGCGTCGCCGTCCTTGGCGGCGTCGCCCTGCTTGCGTGCGGCCGATTTGCGGGTTTCCTCGCCCTTGGCCTTGGCGCGCGTCGCCGTGGGAGCCTTCTTCTTGGCCTGGGGCACGGCCACGACGGCCTTGTTCTTCGCTCTCACCTTCGCCACGACGACCTCATCCCAAGTTGTGGCGTTGACGTGCTCGTTGTTCGAGCGAACGCAGCAGTTCGTCTTCGGCGCTGCGATCACCTTCCGAGCGGGCTCGCTCGAGATCGGCGGCGACGCTCTGCTTCTGGCGCAAGTGATCTCGCTTCTGCATCTTTCTCAGGTTCGACAGCAGCTCGTCTTCGGCACGACGAAGCTCGGTGTGCCGGGGAGCGGCGAGCCGAGCCAGAGCGAATGGTCGTATGGTGTCAGGCATCTTCGCAAGGGCTGCCGACGGATCTGCGAGTGACGTGGGCAGGGCCGCGGGCACGGCCGATGGCACCGACGAGCCAGGCACGGAAGTCGCATGAGCAGCGGACCGACGATCCGTCCGACGCTGTGCTTGACGCAGCGCCGCGACGGCCAAGGCCAAATCCCCCTGCATGCTTCCCGAGTAGGCCAGAAGCGCTTCGCTGTCGAGCAGCTCGGGGTAGTCGAGCAGAGCACCGATGATTCCGCGTTCCACCTCGCCGGCTCGCACCCGCGAGCGCTCGCGGTTCGGGGCGTGGCGAGGTCGGTCGGGCGCCTGCTCGACCGGTTCGTCGCTGGGGCGAGGTGAGGCGAGCGCGCTCCGCTCCAGCGCCCCCAATGTACGCGCGTCGGCTACATTGAGGCGGGCGCCGAGTTTCTCGGCATAGCTTTGTTGGGCGAGTGCGCGCGTCGTGGGGTCGTCTTCGGCCTCGATCAACTCGCGCACTTGTTTGGCCCGGGAGGCGGCCTCGGCCTGGTCGAACTCACCGTCCAGCACCTCGTGGATGAGGTGGTCGAGCATGCCGCGCGCAGCGCGCAAGACTCGACCGAGCGCGTCGGCTCCGCGCTCGCGCGAAAAGTCGTCGGGATCGGTCCCCGTGGGTAGCGAGGCCACGCGGGCCGTCAGGCCGCTCTCGCGACACACGGCGCGACTGGCGGCGACGGCCTTCTTTCCGGCGGCGTCTCCATCGAACAAGAAAATCACGTCATTGGTGAAACGACGGATCTGTCGACCTTGCTCGACGGTGAACGCGGTACCGAGCGGAGCAACGGCGGCGGCTACGCCGCGGGCGTGGAGGCTCACCACGTCGAAGTTTCCCTCCACCAACACGCAAGGATGGCTGCGCAGCGCGGTGCGGGCCTGGTAGAGCCCGAACACTGTCTCCCGTTTGCGGTAGATCGGGCTCTCCGGTGAGTTGATGTACTTGGCCGGGGCCTCGGCGTCGGGTGCTACCGGCCCCGCCGCCGGTAGTGCGCGTCCGCTGAACGCCACGACCCGGCCCTGCAGATCGATCACCGCGAACATGAGGCGGTGACGGAAGCGATCGTAGAAGCCGCTACCCTGCTTGCGGGGTGCGAGCAGACCCACCGACTCGGCGGCGCGCAGATCGGCCCCCTGGGCACGCAGGTAGTCGTTCAGGCCATCCCAGCCATCCGGCGCGTAGCCCAGGCGAAAGCTGGCGAGCACCTCGCGAAACGTTCCGTCGTAGGGGAGCCCTCGTCGTCCCAACTCCTCGTGAGCCAGCCGCGCGAGCGGGTGCTCCCGCAGCATCTTCTCGAAGTATTCGGCCGCCAGCCGGCTCACTCCGTAGAGATCGTCTTCGCGGCGCTTCTGGGCGCTGCGTCGGCGGCGCTCGTCCTCGCTCAGATCGTCTTCAATGACGATGCCGGCGCGCTCACCGAGCATCTTCACCGCCTCGATGAAGGAGAGGCCCTGGGCGTTCTGCAGGAACTTGAAGACGTCGCCCGACGCGTGGCAACCGAAGCAGTGGTAGAAGCCGCGCTCGTCGTTGACGTGGAAGCTGGGGCTCTTCTCTTTGTGGAACGGGCAGAGACCGACGAAGCTGCGCCCGCGCCGCTCGAGCTTCTGGGTTTGACCAATCAGCTCGGCCAAGCTGGTCCGTTCGCGGATGCGGTCGATGACGTCGGGCGAGATCACGGGCGGGCCTCGGGGAGGGGACCGGACGACGGCGCGGTCGGGCTCAGCCTAGAGCGACAAACGGTTGGCCGCGAGGCGAACCGCGTCGTCGCTCCAGGGGGGCTACGTCGGCGTCCGGCGACCCGGAGACCGCTGCCATTGTCCGGGATTCCAGCATTGTGCTGTGCTTGGAAAGGAAACCGGCAGGGGGCTCGCGATCTCTCCGTTGGCACGCTAGGGCTCGCGTGGTACAGGCGGCGCGCCCGCTGCAAGAGAGGCCGTCGCTTCCACGACCGGCACTCCCCGAACCCGGACGGTTCGCCCATCGCGCGAGGCACGAGAATACGATGACGCAAGCAGCTGTGAGCACGGGAAAGATCACTCAGGTCATTGGTCCGGTCGTGGACGTGGAGTTTCCGCCCGGCGCGCTCCCCAAGATTCTGAACGCTTTGACGGTCACCAACCCGAGCGTTTCGAGCGAGGCCGACAACCTGGTCCTCGAGGTCGCTCAGCACCTCGGCCAGGGCGTCGTTCGCGCCATCGCCATGGACGCGACCGAGGGTCTGGTTCGTGGCTCGGTGGTCAAGGACACCGGCGCTCCCATCTCCGTGCCCGTGGGCCCCGAGGTCCTGGGCCGCGTGCTCAACGTCATCGGTCGCCCGGTGGATGAGGCCGGTCCGGTCGCTGCCAAGCAGAGCTGGCCGATCCACCGCCCCGCGCCTCCCTTCGTCGAGCAGAGCACGAAGGTCGAGATCTTCGAGACGGGCATCAAGGTCATCGACCTGCTCGCCCCCTACCGCAAGGGCGGTAAGATCGGCCTCTTCGGCGGCGCCGGCGTGGGCAAGACGGTGCTCATCCAGGAGCTGATCAACAACGTCGCCAAGGCGCACGGCGGTGTGTCCGTGTTCGCCGGCGTCGGTGAGCGTACCCGCGAAGGCAACGACCTCATGCTCGAAATGGCGGAGTCGAAGCTGGAGAGCGGTGAGCCCGTGCTCTCGAAGACCGCGCTCATCTTCGGTCAGATGAACGAGCCCCCGGGAGCTCGCGCTCGCGTGGCGCTCTCGGCGCTGACCTGCGCCGAGTACTTCCGCGAAGAGGCAGGCCAGGACGTTCTGCTGTTCGTCGACAACATCTTCCGCTTCACCCAGGCAGGTTCCGAGGTGTCCGCGCTCCTCGGCCGCATGCCGAGCGCCGTGGGTTACCAGCCCACGCTGTCGACCGAGATGGGCGCCCTCCAGGAGCGCATCACCTCGACGACCAAGGGCTCCATCACCTCGGTGCAGGCCATCTACGTGCCGGCCGACGATCTCACCGACCCGGCTCCGGCGACGACCTTCGCTCACCTCGACGCGACCACCGTTCTCAGCCGCGCCATCTCCGAGATGGGCATCTACCCGGCTGTGGATCCTCTCGACTCGGCCTCGACCATGCTGTCGCCCGACATCGTCGGCGAGGAGCACTACGGCGTGGCCCGTCAGGTCCAGCAGACCCTGCAGAAGTACAAGGATCTGCAGGACATCATCGCCATCCTCGGCATGGACGAGTTGAGCGAAGACGACAAGCTGGTCGTGGCTCGCGCCCGCAAGATCCAGCGCTTCCTCTCGCAGCCGTTCTTCGTGGCCAGCCAGTTCACGGGTCTGCCCGGTCGCTACGTGCCGCTCAAGGAGACGATTGCTGCCTTCCAGGAGATCCTCTCCGGTAGCCTCGACGCCCTGCCCGAGCAGGCGTTCTACTTGGTCGGCAACATCGACGACGTGAAGGCCAAGGCTGCCGAGCTGGCCAAGGTGTCCTGAGTATGGCCGGGAAGATCTCGCTCGAAATCGTCACCCCCGATGGCGTCCAGCTGTCGTTGGACGTGGACGAGTTCACGGCGCCGAGCGTCGAGGGTGAGTTCGGCGTCCTGCCTGGACACCGTCCGCTGCTGGCGGGCCTGCGCACCGGCATCGTCCGTTATCAGGTCGGGGGCGAGAGCCACGCCGTGGCCGTCGGTCCCGGCTTCGTGAAGCTGCAGGGCGAGGAAGCTCGTCTGCTGACCGACTCGTTCGCCGACCAGGCGAGCGTGGATCCGGTGGTGGCTCGCAAGGAGCTGAAGGAAGCCGAGGAGAAGCTCACTGTTCTCTCCGTCGCGTCCGCGCAGGACGAGCTGGCAAAGGCCATCAAGGCAGCCCGTTGGGCAGCCGTTCGCCTCGAACTCTACGGCGATCCGCCTCCCGCGACCGTGGTCATCGCCCACGAGACGCGCTTGCTCGGCCACGAGGACTACTCGGCGCTCGCCGAGAAGCCCGAGGTCGCCGAGCCCGACGCAGCGCATGAATGAGTTCGACTTGCTCTGGGGGCCCCTTGGGGTCGAGGGTGCCTGAGTGCCTTCGCCCAAGGAGCTCCTGCAGCGCTTCGGTCTCACTCCCAAATACTCGTTCGGTCAGAATTTCCTGAGCGACGCCGGCACCGCCGAGCGCATCGCCGGACTTTCGATCGCTCCGGTGGCGGGTCAGCGCCCTGGCACCGTGCTCGAGCTGGGAGCCGGATTGGGCGCGCTCACCACCCACCTCTTGGCCGGAGCCGAGCGAGTGATCGCCGTCGAGCGTGATCGCGATTTGGTGCCGGCGCTGAGCGAGATCCACGCCGACGAGATCGCGGCTGGGCGCTTGATCGTGCGCGAGGCGGACGCCAAGGCCATCGACTGGGAGGCCGAGTTCACTGGACCGGGCCCGCTCGTCCTGTGCGGTAACCTGCCCTACCAGATCACGGGTCCGCTGCTCGAGAAGACCTGTGGCCTTCACGCCCCCATCGCTCGCGCGGTGTTCCTGGTGCAGAAGGAGGTCGCCGATCGGCTGGCGGCCACGCCGGGCTCGGACTCCTACGGCGCGCTCACGGTATTCGTGCAGGCACGCTTCGCCGTGAAACGCGCCTTCGTGGTCGGCTCGGGCTCCTTCTATCCAGCGCCGCGCGTCTCGTCTGCGGTGGTCGTGCTCGTCCCGCATGTCGAGCGCGTGAGCGAAGAGACGCCGGCGTTCCGTCGCGTGGTGCACGCGGCATTCCACGCGCGGCGCAAGACCTTGCGCAACGCTTGGAAGGGCCTGGCCTCGGCCGACTGGCTCGAGCGCGTGTCGAGCGAACTGGGCGTCAGCTTGGACGCGCGCGGCGAGACGTTGGACGTCGCGACGTTCGCCGCCGTCGCGCGCTTGCTCGAGAATCACGAGGCCGCATGACGTCGCGGGCGTTGGCTGCCC
>DATIDO010000153.1:0-2901 GCA_035456245.1 Polyangiaceae bacterium | reverse complement strand
TCCGTCTCTGGCGTATCTGTGGACGCTTCGAAACGGCGAGATCGTTCACCTGCAGGCGTTTGCGGGTCCAGAGGAGGCCTTCGAAGCCGCGGGACTGTCGGAGTAGTGCTTTGGACGAAAAGCGGCACCCTTAACCCGTGCGTCTCCGAAAGATCGGATAGGAGGCCCGATTCGTCTCTCGCTACGACCCAGCTCGTATCCGAGAACGCATCAAGCTCCCGGTCTAAGGCGTACCTCCGCCCTAGCGGGCCAGCTGCCGCGCGCGCTCCTTACCCGCTTCAACTTCGGGTGCTTCCTCAGCAGCCGTTCGGCCTGCTGGCTCGCCCCGAGCTTTCTCAGCTGCTCCTGTGAGGCCTTGGCCGCCGCGGGCGGTTGGCCGGCCGCGTGCGCCAGGTCCAAGTTCAAGTAGAAGAACCAGTCCGCCTGCTCGAGGTAGAGGGTCCGATACTGGGCCCACGGCACGTGACCGGCTCCATCCTGGATCTGGAGCCAAGCGGGCACGCCCGCGTTGAGCATCTCGATGGCCGTGTTCACTGACCAGGAGGCGGGCACGGTGTTGTCGGCCGAGCCGTGGAAGAACAGGCCGGGGGCGTCGCCGGCGCTGGCAAGCCCGCCAGACGGCAGGCCACCTGAGACAGACACGAAGCCGCCGACGGTCGACGGCCAGCTCGGGTTGCCGCTGCTGCCGACGTCCTCGGAGAAGAGACCCACCAATGTCGCGGTGATGGCGCCGGCCGACTCGCCGCCGATGCCGATGCGGGTGGGGTCGATGCGGTAGGTGGCGGCGTTGGCACGCAGCCAGCGGACTGCCGCCTGCGCATCGCGCTTGGCCTCAATCGCCGCCACCGCACAACCGGACGGATTGGCGACGCAGCTCGAGCCGAGCAGGCGGTAGTTGATCGAGACGACGACGTAGCCCAGCTTGGCGAACGTGTTCGCCACGTCGACCGGGACGACGTTCGTCTTGTCCCCTCCGCTGAAGCTGCCGCCGTGCACCCACACGAGCGCCGGTCGGCTCGTCTGGGTGTCCCCGGTCGGCCGGTACATGTCGAGCCTCAGCGGAACTGGCGTGCCCTGGGCATCCGGGGCGGTGCCGTACTGGAGATTGCTGGTGACCGTTACGTTGGTGAAGACCGGGTCGCGATAGCGGAGCGGCGCGGCCCCGGGTGGCTGTGGAAGCGTGCAGCCGCTGATCAGCGCCACCGCCAGCAGCGTCACCAGCGCCGCCAGTCCCTTACGCCATCCGTTCACGTCGGAAACTCTCTTCCCTCGCGCGGCCGGGGGCCTACCGTCCGCATCGTAGTCGACGCCTTGCAAGTAGCCCTCGAACCAGTAGCGGAGTCGGATTCGTTCGGCCTCTACGAACGGGCGACGTGGCTCTGCTGGGGCTCGCCGCGATCGGTGCCTATGAGGGCGCCGCGCACGAACCGCCTAGCTTGCGGCAGACCCAGCCTGAAGACACACCAAGGGCCCTCTTTCGAGGGGCCTTTGGCTGGTAGCGGGGCCCGATTCGTTCTCGCTACCACCGCACGCGTATCCGCGAGACCAGTCGTCAACCCAACTAGGGATCCGGCGCTCCGGGTCTCATGAGAACCCGACACCGCGGTTGGCGCCGCCAACAGTGCTGCTTTGCATGGAAAGCGCAACTCTTCAAGGCGCGAGGTACCGCGGGCACGAAGCGTGGGTAGAGCAAAAGGCCCTTCACCTCGCCGTAGTCATTCTGCCGCCAATCGTCTGCAGCACGTTCCAGCAACTCCAGCCGAGGCACGTCAGTGACTACGCCAAGGAGGCCCGGCCGAAATTCTGCAAAGTTCCACTGCGATGAGCTCCGACGGCGCCCCGACCAGCACCGAGCCAGGGGTCGCGGTGGGCCTGATTGCGGCTCCCGGTCTGCCTGCCGATCTGGCGAAGCATCTGGCGGGTGACCTCGAGAAGAGCCTCGAGGAGCGCTACCCCGAGGGCAGTTGGCACGTCCCGCTGGAAACCGACGGCCTCGTCACTCCACCGGCGCCTGCGACCGAGCTGATCGACGCGGCCCACCGCCGCCTCATGCGCGAGGACTGGGAGCTCGCGATCTGTCTCACCGACATGCCCCTGCGGATCGGACGGCACCCGGTGGCGGGACACGCGAGTCCCACTCACCGGATCGCACTCGTTTCCGTGCCCGCACTCGGCGCCGCGAGGGTGCGGCGTCGCCTGCTCGAGACCGCGCTCGACTTGGTGGAAGTTCTCCTCGGCGAGATGACGGGGGACGATCACGCGCCTTCTGAATCTCCGCGCGAGCGCTTTCGCCAGCGACTGGTGGACCTCTCGGAGCTGGCCGACGAGGACCCTACGCACGGTCCTACCGGCCTTGCGGCACTCGCCAGCGGCGGCCGGCTGCGCTTGCTTGCGGGGATGGTTCGTGCCAACCGCCCGTGGCGGCTGACGGCGCGGCTTTACCGGGCACTAATCGCAGCCTTGGCGACCGTGGCCTTCGCGCTTGTCACCTCCGACGTCTGGCGAATCTCGGAGAGCACCGGTCCGCTTCGCCTGGCCGCGATCATGTTGCTCTCGATCGGGATCACAGTCGGCTCGCTGATCGCGGTTCACGACCTATGGGAGCGCTCCCGGCCTGAGTGGGCGAGGGATCAGGTCCTGCTGTTCAACGCCGCCACGGCGATCACCGTGACCGTCGGGCTGGCATCGCTCTATCTGGTCCTGTTCGGCTTGGCGCTGGTCGGCTCGGGACTGCTGATCACGCCGGACGCTCTCTCACAAGCTGTGGGTTCGGACTCGGATCTCGGGGACTACCTCGACCTGGCTTGGCTGGTCAGCTCCCTAGCCACGGTGGCCGGTGCCCTCGGAGCCGGATTGGAGAGCGACGTCGCGATTCGAGAGGCGGCGTATGCGCACCGACCC
>DATIDO010000152.1:0-3062 GCA_035456245.1 Polyangiaceae bacterium | reverse complement strand
CGGCGATCCGCAGCGCGCCCAAACTGCCGGTGCCCGCTACTCGAAAAGCGGCATCGACGATGGCGAGCTGATCGGGGCGGGGCCGCTCCCAATCGCGCAAGGTGCTCGCGTAGCGCAGCAGCGCGCCGGGCAACTGCGCCGAGTACTCGGCTGGTAGCGCCAGGTAACGCGGGCCGAGCCGGAAGCGGCGGTGGCCGCTTTCGACCGTCGTGCGGTCGTCCAGCAGGTCGCTTCGCGAGCGCTTCTGGACCTGTTCGCACAGCGCGCGCACCGGGCGCGGGGGCTCCGGCGCGGGCTGCCCGTCGAAGGCAGTGTGCACGTAGGAGTCGAGAAGGCAGCGCGACAGCTGGAGCACCTGGCCACCGTCGACTCCCAGCTCGCGGCCGCCCGCGATCAGGCTGGTCGTCAGCCGGCACACGTCCCAGTGCACGGGGCCTTGCAGGGATTCGTCGAAGTCGTTCAGGTCGAAGGTGACGGGTCGCTTCTCCTCGGGAGCGCCGGGAGCGCGTGCCGGGGTGAAGGCACCGAAGTTCTCGAGGTGGGCGTCGCCCACCAGCTGGCTCGTGCCCGACGGACCGGACTCCAGTTCGCCGCGTGCGCGCAGCATCTCGTAGTAGAGCGTCGCCGAGCCACGCAGGAAGGCGAGCGGCGAGGCACGCATGCGCGCACGCTTGCGCGAGAGGACCTCGGCAAACTCGCAAGTGCGGCGGGCATCCAGTTCGACCTGGCGGAGGGCGAGCGCGCGCGGATCCAGCTTCTCCACGAGTGCACGGTAGAACTCTCGGCTGCGCGAGACGAGGGGCAGGGCGAGCGGGCGGGCCCGGCCGGACGTTGCTCGGGCCGTTTTGGCGCAGGCGTGGGCCCACGGTGCGCCCGCGAGCGCTCCTCACCCGGGTGTGCCCAGCCGGGTGTGCCCAGCCGGGTCGCGGACGCGACGCGGGGGCGTCCCCGCGTCAGGGAGAAGCCGGAAGCCCCTGCGCGTAGAGCGCGGCGATCTGACAGTCTTCGAGCGCGTCGTCGTAGACGCGGAAGTCGAGGTAGGTCACCTCGGCGTACGGATCTTGCTCGTACTGGGAGCGGCCGAGCCAGCGGTTGACCGGCGCCAGCTGGCCGACGTCCACGGCGTGGGGGACGCGAGTGAGCAGCGCGCCGGCTCGGAACGAAGCCAGCGATTGTTCGTCGACCACCACGACCAGGAACTCGTCGTCGGTGGAGAGAACGGTGTCGGTGACGGCCGCGACCTCGTTGGCGGAACCGGAGTTACTGAGCAGCACGGCGAGGCCCGTGGGGAAGTAACCGGTGGTCGGCGTGAGCGCGAGGTAGCTGGTGCCAATGGTGCCGGCCACCGGATCGAGCTCGGTGTTGGAGCCGAAGTCGAGCAAGCGTTGGTAGGCAGCCAGGCCGCGGTAGCGAAGCCAGAGCGCCAACGTGACTCGCGATCCGGTCCAAGGTGTCGCGGCGAGCGCGACGTAGTCGTCGACACCGTCGAGAAAGAGAGCGCCCGCGCCATCGAGCGTGGCACCACCCAGGATCGCGGCGGCGGGACCACCCCGTAGATCGGGCACGCTCGTGCCAGTGCCGGCAAAATCGAAGTGGGCGCTGGGTGCCGGTGGTGTGCAGCCACTGCCGCCGCCCTGCCCAGCCAAGCCACCGACCCCACCTCCGTCGGCGTCTGCCGGTGGCTCGCCCGAGGTCCCCCCCGTCGGGTCGTCCAGGCTGCCCAACCCCAGCGTCTCGCCCTCGCACCCCCCTACGCCCACACCAATCGCCAGAATCCCGAAGGAAATTGCGACTGCGCGCGGGAGCGTCAGAGGGCCGCCGACGAAGCGAAGCATCCGTGCCATCCTAGCGCTTCGACGCTCGACGCGCGCGCGTCGATTTTTTCTTCACGGCTGGGCCACCCGGCGGAGACCGTTCTCGTAGTGACCTCGAGCGAACCTTCCCTCCGCCCGGCTGCGCCCGAGGCGCCCGACTCGGGGCTCGACTTCGCTACGGTCTATCGTGAGAACTTTCCGTTCGTCTGGCGGATGGCCCGCCGGCTCGGGGTAGCCGAGCACGCCCTGGACGACGTGTGTCAGGACGTGTTCGTGGTCATCCACCGCCGCCTGGCCGATTTCGAAGGTCGCTCGTCGTTGCGCAGCTGGATCTTCGGCATCCTCCACAACGTCGCGCTGGTGCATCGACGCAAGCTGCGGCGCAAGAGTCCGGAGATGCTCGAGCGAGAGGCGCCGCTCGAACCCGATTTGCTCGGCTCGCACGACAACGATCCGGGCGAGCGCGCGGCCTGGTCCGAGCAGGCGCGGGTGGCCAATGCCATCCTGAACGAGATCGCAGAAGACAAGCGCACCGTGCTGGTGCTGGTCGAGCTGGAGGGCATGAGCACGCCGGAAGTGGCGGAGGCCCTCGGCATCAACGTGAACACAGCGAGCGCGCGTCTGCGTGCGGCGCGCAAGGAGTTCGCGGCTTGGGTGGTGCGCCACCGGGCTCGCGAGCGATGGAGGTCGCGCGATTGAGCGCGGAGGAGACGATGGCCGAGTTCGGAACGACCGAGCAGAACTTGCTCCGCGCACTGCGCGAGCACGACGCACCCAGCGAAGAAGATCGCGCGCGGGTGAGCCGACGTCTGGAGACCGAGCTATCGGTGGCCCTGGGCGCTGGGGTGTTGGCGGTAGGCCTGGCCAGCACGCAGGGCGTGGCGGGTGTGGGTACGGCTGGTGTGGCCAGCACGGCGGGCCTGTCTGGGGCCGCTGGGCTTTCCGGCGCTGCCGGGCTGTCTGGTGCCGCCGGGCTTTCAGGAACGGCCATCGCGGCCGGCGCGGCTTCGGGTGCGGGTGGGGGCGCCGCGGCGGCGGGCCTGGGTGGACTCTCGCTCGGTCTGGTCAAGTGGGGCGCCGGAGCGCTCGTGGTGAGTGCGCTGTCTTGGGGCGCATACGAGGCCCTTCCGACGGTCACGGGCAGCGAGACCCGTGAGTCGGCGACGGCTGGCGGCGAGGTTCGTCAGGGGCGTCCCCTCGCTGCTTCTGCCACCTCGGCGCCAGCAGGCCAGGTAGCGGCGGCGGAGG
>DATIDO010000151.1:0-6022 GCA_035456245.1 Polyangiaceae bacterium | reverse complement strand
GATGGTGCGCACCACGGCGCCGGGCTTCCAAGTCGTCGTGGGCGAGCCGAGGATGCCCATGGTCCGGTAGATCGAAGCCTCGACCTCCTGGCGGGTCATCGGGTTGATCAGGTCCTCCATCGGGTACATTTAGGCTGCCTCCTGCAATCCGTCGGGCGTGGCGACGAGCGTAAAATCGAAGGTACCGAGGGTCGGATCCTCGGGGGTGATCTGGATCGAAATGCGCAGCTGCTTCAGACTGACCTGGGTGAGCGTGACCGAGGCTCCACCGGGCGTAACTCGATCGTCCTTCGTCAGCTCAGTCTGGATCTCGCCAGCCGCGTCGCGGATCTCGGCAGGCGTCATGCCCTTGCTGAGCAGCGCTGCAATCGACCAGCCGTACTCGCCATCCTCGGGGTTGTCGCCGATCGGCAGCTCGCCGCGGCGCGTCTCGAGGCGACGAATCAGGGACTGTTTCAGCGCCTCGACGCTCATCGGATCTACTTCGGCCATGTTGTCGGTGAGGTCGCGAACGCACGACAAATCGGAGCCGTAACCGAGCGGAGCCGTCGGTCGCGGCCCCGTCTGCGCGAGCTCCGCCTGCATCGCGGCGATGGCTTCCTGCACGATTGTCGTCATGGCGTGGTCTTGAAAACCGCCTGCATGGCCGTCCACACGGACGGGATCGAGGTAGCGAAGATCAGCGCATTGCAGCTGTCAGCGCCCGTGCCGCCAGGGAATCCTGAGCCCACCTCGGCGGCGATGGCGGAGCCCATCGAGGCGACGGTGCCGGCGTAGTGGTAAGCGTGCACACCGACTGCGGCGAGCGCATTGGCGAGCCCTGCGGCGAGGGCGATCTGCGCCTCGATTGCCGCAATTTGTGCCGCAACCTCTGCGATCTGAAAGTCGAGCGACGGCACGGCGACGCCGAGCGAGAGAGCGAGGTTGAGGTTGTTGAGCGTGGCTTGGGCGAGGGCGATCGAATCGGCGAGCGATCCGCTCACCGGCGAGAAGGACTGCAGCGCAGCCAGGCGCGCATTCAGGTCGGGCAGAACGCTGCCGAGCACGAGCGAAGCTGCGGGTACCGTCTCGCCGATGCTGAGGCTGCCGAGGTAGTTGATGGTCATCCGATCTTCACCTTCCCGGAGCCAGTCTTGATGGCTCCGATCATCTTGCCGGTGACCGCCGTCATGACCCCCGTGGCAGGCGCTCCGCCCACGGTCCCACTGAAGACGAAAGGCGGGCAGATCACTTCAACGGTGTCGCCGGTTCGTGCTGCGCCCGCTGCGCCCTCGCAAATGTTGAGCTCCTCGGGCACGAAGCCCTCGCCACCACGGCCGAGGAAGTTGGTGATGCACGGCAGCGACGGATCACCACCGTTGGCGAAAGTGACGAGCACTTCGCTGCCCGGAGTGAGCTTCGAGTGCGAGCCGGCGAGGCCGGGCATCATCTGTACGCGAAGCACGTCGGGAAGGCCGCTCGCCTTCCTCACGATCTGCAGGTTCACCCGGTCGCCATCCATGCCGAAGACGCGGTAGATCCAGGAGCCATGGATCCGCTCGGCCATGAAGCGATCGAAGATGCGGCGGAGGAGGCCGATGGTGCGGCCGCTCGTCGCGTCGTCCCCACCACACCAGGCGCGCACACGGAGCTGCTCGCCGTCGACGATGATCTCGAGCTCCCGCACCACCTGAGGCGCGTCGAGCCGTTCGGTGAGCACCGAGCCCACGCCGATGGCGTTCAGGTCGTCCACGGCCAGTGTGACGACTTGGGCACGGGTGTCGTGGCTGAGAACCTCGTACGAATCCTTGGCCGGCGTCAGGGCCGGACGGGGCCCCACGTGCGTCAAGCCGTCGTAGTCGACCCACCAAGGCGCACCGCCTGCGGCCGCGACCAGGGCCACGCTCGCCGGCCCCTCCTTGCGTGTGTACTTGACCCCCAGCTGGGGCATGCGGGGCGTGAAAGCGCCCAGCTCCTCGCCGGCCAGCTTGGCGGCGTCCTGGGCCACGTCGGCCGCCTTGACGCCCGCATCATTGGCATACCCCTGTGGGGCGATGACCTTACCCCACCCGCCACCTCCGGCGACGATTCGCACAGTGCGCTGCTCGCCGAAGGTGCCGCTCCGGGGGTCGATGGTTCCGGACAGCTCGAGTTCGCCCAGCTGAGACAGCACGCGGCCCTGCATGGCCGTGGCGTCCTCGAGCGTGGCCTCGAGCACCCACGGGCCCACCTGAGTCACGAGGAGGCGCACTTTTGTGCAATGCACGCCAGCGACTGCAGCGAAGGCCTCAGGCATCGAGCAGCTCCTGCACCTGGCCGGTCAGGTCGTTGATCACCTGCTCGTAAGGGTCGTTCGGCGTCGACTGCGACCCGTCGGGCTTCACCAGTGCCAGCTTCGGGCGGCGGTATTGGATGAAGTCGATGGTGATGAGCTTGCTGCCCGTGTCCGTCGGCTTGGGCATGGTGCGGCTCTCGACCTGCACGCTCTTGATCCCCTCGTCCTCGAGGTAGGGGTGCCAAATATCGAGAGCACGCGGCCGACGACCGATCTTCGGCGGCGCTAGCAGCGCGCGAAAGGCCACCCAATCGGCCCATTCTTCCGAGGTGGTCAGTTCGATCTCGCAAGAGAACTTCGCCAGGCCGAGGCCCGTGAAAACGATGGTCGCGCCGCTCAGGCCGTAGCCGTTCCGCTCGTCCCATTTCTGTGGGGGAGCGATGCCCGCCACGGTGGCGAGCCCCGGCGACTTCCGGCCCGAGAGCTTGAAGTAGTCGATCGGGTCCTTGAACGGATCCCAAGTCATGCCGGCTCCGGCTCGGCCCCCATGCCGTCGACGGTGTTCTGCAGCCAGTTGACGAACTGCCCGCCCAGATCCTCGAGCTGCTCGCGGGCGGTGGGCTTGTCGGTGTGCAGATGCACGTGGATCGTGTTGCCGCTGACGGTGTTACCGCCGCGCACGCTGGCGCCCTTGCTGCGTTCGGGCAGGGGCGCGGCCATGGTGATGGGCGCCGGACCCGAGCTCGAGCTGGGCTCGCTGCCACCACCACCGAGGGTGTCGGGCACCAGGTCGGCCAGGTCCGACAGCGCCGACTTGAACTTGGGCACGCCGTCCTGAACGCCGATCGCGGCGCTGCCCGAGAGGTTGAGGCCGCCGCCACGCATGAGCTTTGAGGGCGAGGCGATCCCGAAGGCACCCTTGAACGACTCCCAGCCCTTCTTCGCCATGTCCTTCATGGCGGTCGCAAATTTACCGGTGCCGTTGAGCAGGCCGAGTGTGAGCCCGTCGACGATGTGCATGCCGAGCTCGCCCCACTTCCCGCCAGCGAGAAGCTCGACGAACCCGATCACCCACTCGCCGAACTTGTACCCAACGTACAGCGCTGCCGCGATGGCGGCCGCCACGGCGAGGAACGGCGCAGCCACGACCGCGATCTTGATGGCCAGTGCCGTCAGCGCCACGGCCAGCGCGGTCACCGCCACAGCGCCCAGGCCCACGGCGATCCGCGTGTTGTCGATGTCCGGAAGGTAGGTCTTCAGCCCGCCGAACGTCTCGTTGAACAACTTGCGCAGCTTCAGGAAACCGAGCACCAGCGTCAGAGCTCCGATGATCATGCCCTGGAAGAACCGCTTGACCATGAGCCCAGCACCGGCGGCACCATCGGTCAGCGGCTGGAAAAGCGTGGTGAAAATCACCCGCAATGCGCGGCCGCTCGCCGTGCTCGCCGAGAATAGGGAGGTCACCTCGTTCAGACCCGCGAGCACCTTGTCGAGGTTGAGGCCGCTGGTGAGGAAGTCGAAATTCTCGCGCAGCTTCTGCATCTGCACGTCTAGAGCCAGCATCTTGCGCGCCGCCAGGCCGCCCAAGCGCGCCTGCACGTCGTCGGCCAAGCGCTTGACCGAGGTGCCAGCAAACGACGCGCCGGCGGCCATGCTGGCGAAGCGTTGGGCCATAGCCTCGCCCTGTGTCGCCCCGACCGTGGCCATGCCCTGCAGCGCCAGCTGCAGGTTCCCCGAGCGGAGGCCCATCTTGTAGAGCTGCTCGGTGTACTCAGCGATCTTGCCTCGCCCGAGCGCGCTCGAGGCGCTAACGCGGTCGATCTGCTCTTGAAGGAAGGACGCCTTGTCGGCGGTGCGGCCGTACCAGTCGCGGATCTTGGTGAGGCCCTCGAGCTGAATAGCCTCGGAACGTCGCGCATCGGACGACGCCACGCCGTACTTGGCCAGCGCCGCGACACTCGCGAGGATGGCGACGGTGAGCGCGACGAAGGCGGCCTTGAGCAGGACACGCTTCGCTAGGCCGCCGTCGGCCTGCTGCAGTTCATTCAGCTTCCCGAGGATAGCGCCGAGCGGACCCGGCATGCGTTTCGCGATTTCCTGCAGGTAGGAGAATCCCGGCCCCAGCCGCTTCGCCCCCTTCCCGGCAGCATCGAAGCCGCCGCCGAGCTTGAGGTAGGCGCCCTGGGCATCGGCGATCGACTTCTTCTTGGCGTCGATCTGGCCCTTCAGCGCGCGGAACTGCTCGACGTTGACCGAGCTACCCTTCTGCAGATTGCGCATGGCCGACTCCATGGCGCGCAGCTCCTTCGTGTCACTGGCCATGGTGTCGCGCAGCTGCTGCAGCGCCGAGGCCATCTGCGCAGCCTCGGACGTTGAGCCCTCGGTGTTCAGCTTGAGGGAAAACTCTGCACTTTGGTCTGCGGCCATTCTCTCACTCCGGGGCGGTCAACAGCTTCTGGATATTGGCGAGGCGGATCTCGGTGTTTCGCAGAAATTCCGCCAGGATGAGGAACCCGACCGCCGCTCTGTCGGCGCGCGCATCGAGCTCCTCGTCGTCTCTTCCGAATGCCGATCTGAGACAGGCTGCGAGACTCTCAGGCGATTTGAGAGCCGCGGCGCGCAGCTTCAGGATTTTGCCTCGGCCTCCTTCGTGGCGCCTCGCGCCAGCTCGCTCAGCTTGTTCGCGCAAACGATGATCGTGGCCGGAAGCTCCTCGAACAGCAGATCGAGCTTCTCACCCTCGGGGTAGAAGACGCAGGTCTTGCCACCGTCAGCCCCCTTGCGGACGAAGTTGTCGCACTGGGTCGAGCTGAACTGGTTGGCGTCCTGAAATTGGCGGAACTTCAGGTGGTTCGGCTTGCGGAGGATGATGTTGCCCATGTGCGTTTCGACGATCCCGAAGTGCACATTGAGGGTCCCCAGTTCTGCCTCTGCGCGTGCGAGCGCCTCGGTGTTCGCGGCTTCGCGCTCGAGCTCCTCAGCCTGGCGGCGCTTGGACTCGCGCTCCTCGATCGCTTGGCGCTCCGTCTCGGCAGCCTTCTTTCGCGCCTTGGCGGCCTCGATTCGCTCGTCCAGTTCTGCATCTTCGTTCATGGTTTTCTCCTGGTTTTCTCGTCTTCAGGGACTCAGGCCGCCTGCGAATCGAACAGCGTCAGGCCGTTGCGCAGGATGCGCATCGCGTCGAGTTCGAACTCTTCCTCGAGGCCGTCGGGCCCCTCGGAGTAGGAAGCCGCGTTGGACGCCCACACGCACCGCTGAATCTGTACGTTCATCGGCTTCTCGCCCGTCTCGACGAACTGCACGATCACTTCCATCTCGACGTCGCCGTAGCTCTTGCCGTTCTCCGACTTCGCCGCGAGCGCCTCGCGAAGGTCCTGGACCGAGCGAACCGGACCCTTGATCTTCGTGACGTCGACCGTGTACTTGCCGCGCGACCGACCGCGCGGGGCCTGGGCTTTGCCCATGCCGTACTGCTTCACGCGCTCGCGCTTGTCGCCGTAGCTGACCGCGGTGAACCCGTAGAAGCGCACACCATCGAGCTTGATGATGATGCTGCCCCACGAGTAGATGTTGCCGTTGACTTCGATCTGGTCGGACATGTGGACCCCTTTCAGGCGGCGATGACCTGCAGCGCAGGATTGAAGAACGACAGATCGCTGATGATCTGCTTCGGGTAGGCGAGCGGCGTCACTTTGCCGGAGCCGGTGACCGTCTTCGTCGACAGCAGGTTGTCGGTGCGGCTCAGGATGAACTGCACATCCGATGCTT
>DATIDO010000150.1:0-2324 GCA_035456245.1 Polyangiaceae bacterium | reverse complement strand
GCTGATGAGCGTGTAGTTGGTGTCGGTCGAAGGTGAGAGATCGCCGCACTCGGAGCATCGTCTATCCCATTCGCTCGCGCTCGTTTCTGCCATGTTCCCGCACTGTAACGCACGGCTGGGATACGTGCAGGTCTCCACTCCCGCCTTGTCAGACCTTGCATTGATTTTTGTGAGACAATTCCATCCCTGGTCCCCGGATGTGCCCGCGATTCGCAGCCGGGGGCTCGACGGCCGGCCGGCTGGTAATAGGCTGCCTCCCCAGGTATCCCGGACGACCGATGCTGTCAGACCAGCGAAACATTTCTGAAATCGAGAGCAAGTACCGCGTCATCGCGCAGCTCGGACAGGGCGGCGCCGCGGACGTATCTCTTGCCGTCGCACTCGGCATCAAGGGCTTCACGAAGCTCGTGGTGCTGAAGTCGATGCGTCCGCAGTTTCATGCGGAACCCGAGTTCGCCGAGATGTTCATGGTCGAGGCGCGCTTGGCCGCCCGTCTGAGTCATCCGAACGTGGTTCAGACGAACGAGGTGTTCGATTTCGATGGCCTTCCCGTCATCGTGATGGAGTACCTGGAAGGGCAACCGCTCTCTGCGGTGATCGCCAAGGCGCGCGGGGGGCAAGCTTTTCCGCTGGCCATGCACCTGCGTGTGCTGTCGGAGGCGCTTGCCGGTCTGCACTACTCGCACGAGTTGAAGGAGTACGACGGGACGCCCATGGGGGTCGTGCACCGCGACGTGAGCCCGCAGAACGTCTTCCTCACCTATGACGGTCAGGTGAAGGTGTTGGACTTCGGCATTGCCAAGATCAACGCGTCGCAGGTGGAGACCGCGCACGGCGTCTTGAAGGGCAAGCTGCCCTACATGCCGGCCGAGCAGATCACCGACGAGGGCGTGGACCGCCGCTGCGATGTGTACGCAGTGGGAGTCATGCTGTGGGAGGCGGCTGTCGGCAGGCGGCTCTGGGGCTCCGCCTCCGAGGCCACGATCATGAACGCGGTGCTCAACGGCGAGGTGCCGAAGCCATCCAGCGTTGCGCCCGACGTCGATCCCGAACTGGAACGCATCGTGCTGCGCGCCATGGCCCAGGAGCCCTCCGACCGGTACCCGACGGCGGCAGCCTTCCAGGCAGAGCTGGAGCAGTACGTCGCCAACATGGGTAGCAACATCCGCGTGCGCGACATCGGTGCGACGGTGAGCAGCTTGTTCGAGGAGATCCGGGAAGAGCAGCAGAAGGCCATTCAGGCCCAGCTGGCCACGGTCATGGCGCTCTCGCAGGCCGAGCTCGAGCGCTACCATCCCATCGCGCTCGGGCGCTTCGAGGCCACCGCGACGGGGAACGCCGGGCCAACTCGAGCCGAGCGCCGCAACAAGCCATTGTGGATCGGTCTGGCCACGCTGCTGGCCTTGGGCTCGGCAGGGATGGCGTGGGCGGCTTTGGGCCCCAATGGTGCGCCACGGGCCGAGCCAGTGGTCACGCAGCCGGCGCGCGTGACGCTCCGTGTCGCCGCGTCACCGGCCAGTGCGCAGGTGTCGATCGACGGCGAACTGCTCGGCAATCCCGTCACGCGTGACTATTCTCGCGATCCCGAGCGCCGGGTTCAGGTCGTGGCCAGCGCGAGCGGTCACGAGTCGGAGTCGCGGAGCGTCGAACTGGGACAGAATCTGGAGTTGGTCATCGAACTCGCGCCGCTCCCCGTCGCGCCCAGCAGCGCCGAGGTCGCTGCTCCGGTGCCGGTACCGTCAGCCAAGCCCGTGTCCACCAAGCCGCGCCCCAAGGTCACTCCGACCCGTCCAGGTGGTGATGACTGCGCCACGCCCTACTACATCGACGAGCGGGGCGTGAAGAAGTTCAAGCGCAACTGTCTCTAGGATGCGGCTCGAAGCCTGACTTTCGAAGGGTTCGAGCGATGCGCTGGGGGCTTGGAGCCCACCCCCGATGAGATGGGCTCCCGCCGCTGCTCGTAGCCTCAGGCCGAGACTCACTCCAGGAGCAGCGAGTAGTTCACCCGCATCTTGCTCACCATGTAGTCGACGTCGAGCGCAGGGATCGCCTCTTCCGACTCGAGCACGCTCTTGGGATCGAGGGCACGGGCGCGCTCACCACCAACGGCGAACACCAGGAGGCTGGGGTTGATGGCGTTCTGGTAGCCTACCTCGGTCATGCTGGCGTAGCCGGGGAGTAGCTTGTCCTCACCGGCGGCCGCGGCCTTGAAGTCGTCGCCTGCGGCGCGCGTCATGGCGTCGAAGCCGGAGAGATCCACGTCGATGCGTGCGGGCAGCGAGCCCTTGATCGGGTTGAACGCCTGCTGGCCCGCCTGGCTGCCC
>DATIDO010000149.1:0-10952 GCA_035456245.1 Polyangiaceae bacterium | reverse complement strand
TTCCGCCGATACGAGCAAGTACGGTGTGAGCGGTGCGGTCGCAGCAGTGGGCTGCTTCGTGGCCTCCCCCCGACGCTTGGGGCGCGCCTACGTCGCATTCCCGATCGGTCCGGACGTCATTCCGGCGGGCGTAAAGCTGACATCGGCCCGCATCGACTTTTCCTTGCAGGCCATGCCCGAGGGCACCGCGACCGTGGAGGTCTGGAATTCGATCGGCAGCGTGTTCGCGGGCGCTTATGCGATCGAGGTCCCGACTGTGCCCAATGACAACGCCTACAATCCGCCGGCGGACTCGCCGGATTGGGGCGAAACGTTCGCCAACGAAGGCAGCGGCTTTTCGACGGGAGACGCGTTCTTGACGTACCTCGATGCCAAGCTCGCCCATCTCGAGGACGACGACCGAATCGAAGTCCAGTTGAGGGCCGCCAACGCCACCGTCGCCTCCAAATGCAAAGACACGGAGCATCGGTTCCATCTTGATGGGACGGCCTTGGTCGTGGCGTACAGCTGGTGATCGCCCGCTCCTGATCGTCACGATGATGGGACGATCAGGAGCACCAGGCGCACGACCAACGAAGGCAGCTTCGCCCCGAGAAATGCGCGGACGGCCGTCGGGCCCGAAGCAATTGGCTTCTCGAGCAGACACTGTGGGCCCGGCAACCATGCGAAGGGCTCGTCCACCACGCATGTACCGGACGGCGCTGGCTGCCGCGGTAGGCAGCACGCCGCACTGGGTCGCCATCTACACCTGGAACGAATGGTGGGAGAACACCCATATCGAGCCGAGCGAGGCCTTCGGCAACCAGTACCTCGACATCACGGGGGAGTACCTCGACCCCTGGTTGAAGTGAGCGCGGGCCCGTCCGGATCTCAGCGCGCCGACTCGAGGGCGCGCTCGAGGTGCGGGGCCAACGTGCGCGCGAAGGTCGCACCCAGGTGGCTCTTGTCGCGGTAGACGATGGAGTGGCCGATCATCGGGTAGCACGAGCGCTGATCGCAGAAGCGCTCGGACAGATCGATGACGCGAGCGCGCGGTTCTCGTCGGGCTGCCGCGAGCAACGGATCGTCCAACAGCGCGTCGCTACGAGGGCGAGCGCAGGGACCGGGCCGAGCGCGCTCGGCCTCGCCCAGCCGCGCCAGACAGTCGATCACGTCTGGGCGAGGCCTCGGTAGATCTCGGATCACCCAGATGCGCTCGATCGAGGCCGGCAGGCGAGACCAGGCGGCCACGTAGCCTTCGGCGGCCCTGTCTTGCCAGCGCACGCCCGGCTCGGTGCGGTAAGCGTTGAAGGCCGAGGCCGACACGAACACCTCCCGGATCTCCGGGTGACGGGCCAGCTCGGCATGCACCCCCGCGTTCCATTGGGCGCAGCTCTTCTGCGAGGCGCGGGTGTTGTCGGGCGTGGCCTCGTTGAGCGAGCACTTCGACTTGAGCACGCGCAAGATGCGCCAATGTTCGAGGGGCGCCAGCGTGTCGAGCGCCGGGAGCCAGTGCTCGGCGTGAGAATCGCCGACCAGCAGGACGGTGCGACTGGCCCGCTCCGCAGGACTCCCCGTCTCGCAGAAGCGCACGCGGTCCTCGGCCTCCTCCACCATGCAGGTGGTCCAGCCGCGATCGGACTTGGCCTTCTCGGGCCGCGGGAGCACGACTCCCTCCAGTTCGCCGTTCCGGCAAGCCTCCGACCCAGGCGCGCTCGCGGCGCCGAAGCAGCGAACCACCTCGCCCTTCTTCAATCGGCCCGCGAGCGCCGCCGGCTGCCCCCGTTCGACCGCTCGCCCGAGCCAGCGCTTCTCGGCCAGCAGCACTCCCCCCAAGAGCGCCGTCGCCACCAGGGCCGCCACGTAGCTCTGCCATGCGGGCCGCTGCGCCATGCGCCCACGCCGCACGGGCTCCTCGATGAAGCGGTGCGTCAGCCAGGACCAACCGAGCGACGCCACCAGGACCCCGAATCGCCACCCAGAGCCCTCCGCGCCTGCTGTTTCCGGGGCGCCCGCAGCGAGAGGCAGCAGCAGCGGAGCGAGCACGTACAGCGGCCAGTGCCAGAGGTAGAGCGAGTAAGACAGCTCGCCGAGCCACTGCACCGGGCGCGCCTCGTAGAGGCGCGTGAGCGACCAAGGGAGCCCTGGTCGCCCACCGATCACCACGGCGACCGTGGCGGCGACGGGCCAGAGCGCGGCGAAGCCAGGAACAGATAGAACTGCTCCTTAGTGCTGGACGGGCGAGGCTGCGTCGTCCGCCCAGTAGTCGACCGCGCTCCGCGCCAGCAGCCAGTTCAGCACGTAAAAGGTCGCGCCCAGCGCCTCGCCCGTGAAGCGCTCGAAGTGCGTGGCGGGAACGAAAGGCAGCGCGGCCGTGACGCAGCCGAGGACGAACAGCGAGGCTGGCAAGAGTCGGCGGATGCGGCGCGCCCAGAAGCCGGAGAGCCCGATCGTTCCGCGCTCCAGCAGCTCACGCAGCAAGTGACTGGTGATCAGGAAGCCCGACAGGACGAAGAGCGCATCCACGCCGACGTAGCCGCCGGGCAGCAGCGACGGCCACAGGTGAAAGACCACGACGAGCGCCACGGCGAGCGCGCGCAACGCCTGGATCTCGGGCAGGAAGACGCTGGCCCCTCGAGTCATGTGCGACCGCTGGCGTCGCGACTCAAGGGCGCTTGGCAGGCTCGGGCAGCTTGGCCTGACCGCTCTGTACGGCCTCGGCGATCGCCTTCATCAGCCCTTCGTCGGCCTTCACACACGCCTTGGAGACGTCGCCGCTGTAGGCGCCCTTGCACTCTTTCTTGCGCGCCGCGTAGGCGTCCCGAACGCCGGGAACTGCCTTCAGCGCTTCCTGAACGTCTTCTCCCAAGAAGCGCCAGTCGATGCGCCCACGCTTGGGACTGGGTGCCTTGTTGAGCGTTACCTCGCTCGAGTCGAGCGTCACGCACGAGCCGTCCCAACGGATGGCGTCGTAGCCGCCTTCGGCGCCGCTCACCTGGATGCCGCCGGCCGGTCCGCCGCGCGAGTAGAGCAGGACTACCTCCTCGTCGAAGACCAGGTACTCGTCACCGCTGGTCACACCGCCCGATGCGTTGACGGCCTTCGTCTTGCGAGTGAGGTAGCCGCGCGTGAAGGGCGAGCTGGGTCCGAACAACACGAGCGCCACGTCGGGATAGATGTCCGAACAGAGCTTCTTCACCCATTTGGGATCGGCGGTGCAGACCTTGCCGTCCGAGTGACAGGAGCTGGGAATCGTGGCCGGTCCACTGGGCTCGGGGGCTGCGGCAGCGACCGGGGCAGGAGCAGCCTCACTGGACTTCGTCGACTCCTCGCTCGCCGGGGCTTCGGGCTCGGCGGGCGGCGGCGTTGCCCCTCCACAAGCCAAGAGGAACAGGGAGCCGAGCGAGCCAAGAAGCCGTTTCATGGCCCTGGGCTCACCACTTTTCCCGTCCCCCCGTCAACCCCAACCAGCTCCACCGGCCTCCTCGCCCCCTCTCCCAGGTTGATTTTCGGTCGCCTCTCCGAATAATACCCGGGTATTATTGATGAGACATATTACCCGGGTATTATTCGGACATGTCCTCGACCGAACCTACTCACGCCGTCTTCTCGAGCGACCGATGCCTGGCCTTGGGCAGTCTGGCCGATGCACTGCGGGCGCTGAAGCAAGAGCCCGATGCCGCGCCCCTGCTCACCTACGATCTCTCCACGGGACGCGAGGTGGATTTCGATCTCCGCCCGAGTCTCGACGAGCTACTGAAGGCCCACGCTCCGGCGCCCCAGCGAGGCCCCGGACGCCCCAAGCTCGGCGTCACCAGCCGTGAGATTTCTCTGCTGCCTCGCCACTGGGCATTCCTCGAGGGCGATCCTCGCGGCATCTCCGCTGCCCTCCGCCAGCTCGTCGAGGAGGCCATGAAAGGACCCGGCCAAGCGCGCCGGCTCCGCGACGCCACCGGCAATCTGCTCACTGGTTTGGCGGGAAATCGTCCGGGCTACGAGGAGGCGAGCCGCGCCCTGTACGCCGGCGATCTCGCGGGCTTCGACGCCGCTACGGCGAGCTGGCCCGTCGACGTGCGCGACTTGGTGCGCCAACGCGCCCGTGCCGCGCTCGGCTGACACGCTCGCCTGACGTGCTCGGCTGACGCGTCAGGCGTCGCTCGATTCACCGGGCGGGCGGCTCCGCCCAGCGCGCACCGACTCGCTCACGCGGCGACGCGGATCACCACTTTGCCGCGCGCGTGGCCCGCCTCGATGTAGCGAATGGCGTCTGGCACCCCGGACAACTCGTATCGGCGATCGATGAGCGGAACCAGGCGTCCCTCCGCTGCCCAAGCGCGGATGACGTCCAGGTGCTGCGGCCCCGGTGACTCGGAGAGAATGCAGAACCGCTTGTTCGAAAACAGCGAGTACAGCGGGCCGAGCAGCATGGCCTCGAAGAGCTGCGCGTTTCTACCGCCGACGCAAACGTAAGTGCCGCCGTCCTCGAGGCAGCGCGCGTAGGCGGACAGCGGGTGGTAGCCGGCCACACCCAAGATCAGGTCGAAGCGGTGACGCTCGTCGAGCGTCCAATCCTCGGTCGTGTAGTCGATCACTCGATCGGCACCGAGGCGCCCAACCAGCTCGAGGTTGCGAGTGCTGGTCACCGCCGTCACGTGCGCGCCCAGATGGCGCGCGAGCTGAACGGCGAAGCTCCCCACGCCACCCGACGCCCCTTGGATGAGCACACGCTGCCCTGCTTCGAGCTCGCCCCTGTCGCGCAGCGCCAGGAGCGCGGTGAGCGCGGCGAGCGGAATGGCCGCCGCCTGCTCGAAGTCGAGCCCCACCGGCTTGGCCACGAGTGATGTCTCCGGAACCGTCACGTACTCGGCGAAAGCCCCGGAGCCCGATTCCAACGAACCACCGAACACCTCGTCACCGGGGTGAAAGGCCGTTACCTCCGCGCCCACGGCCACCACCACGCCCGCCAGGTCGGCGCCGAGTACCGGCTTCTTGGGAGCGAAGAAGCCACGGCCCATCACCCGCACCAAGAACGGATCCGCGCGCAAGAGGCGCCAGTCCGCCGGGTTCACGGCGGCAGCGTGAACACGAACCAACACCTCGTGGGCGCGGGGGATCGGCGTGGGTAGCTCGACGAGCGAAAGCGCGTCGGGCGATCCGTAGCGGTGATAGACGACTGCTTTCACTGGTGCCTCCTTCTCGTGGTTGCGTTCGGATCCACGCAGCGATCAGAAGGTCCCCGACAGGGAGACCGACGCGCCGTTCGGCAGGGGGGCAGCCGAGAAGGCGAGGCGTTTCGGCGGCTCGAGCAGGGCGTCGCCCCGTTCGACGGCCGTGGGCAGGAACAGCATGGTGAGTGAGCCAGTGACGGCGAGGGCGCCGCTCGCGACCAGCGACGAGCCGAGTACCAGACGGCTGTCGTTCGACATGTCACCCCACTCTTCCTCCAGCACCAACACGCCGGCCGTGATACCCGCCGCGCCCACCAGAGAGCCGAAAACGGCGCCTACCTGGCGCTCGAGCCGAGCCTCCTCGGCCAGCTGATGAAAGCGGGCGCGTAGCTGCTCGTCGTTGAGCATGCCGGCCTCGCCCGCCAGCTTCTCTTCGTCGCTGGGGATGACGAGCGAGAGCAGACTTCCGACACCGATCACACCGCTCGACACCCAGGCAACGTGCGACCAGGTCATGTCGGGCCCTTCCGCGGCGAAGCCGATACCGAACAGCGCGCCCGCCGAGGTCAGCCCCGCGAGGCCTTCGACCATGCGCCGCTCGAAGGCCCCGCGCGCGGTGCTCGCCACGACGAGACGAAGCGGCGCGTAGCCCCAGGGGGAGCCCTCGGCCACTCCGTTGGATGGCGACGCGGGCGCCGATGATGCGGGCGCCGGTGATGCGGGCGCCGATGATGCGGGAGCCGGTGATGCGGGAGCCGGCGACGCGACGGGTGGGGACGTCGACGGTGCTGCAGCGGGCGGAGACGTCGACGGCGGCGCGACGGGTGGGGACGTCGCGGGTGTAGCGCCTTCGGCTGCTGCCCCTTCCGGCGCACTCTGGGCATGAGCCAGAGCAGGGCCGAATAGGGCCGCGAGGGCGACTGCGGCCCGGAGGCTGGTCGTGCGCTGGCGAGTTGGGGTGTTTCCTGGGCGATTGGGTTCGGTCATCATGGTCGTCCTCGGCTCTGGAGAGGCACTTCGAACGGACCCTCGGGTTTCTTTCGCTCCCTGCGTTTTTTTTCGATTTCGCCCGTCTGCTCGAAATAAGGGGCCCACCCCGAACGAAGAGCCGAACGGAGGATACGAGCGTCGCCTTGTTCACCTGGCTTTTGCCCCGACCCGATACGCTTCGACTCGCCTCCCCGAGTGACATGGACGAAGTCGCCGAACTCCGCCCTGCCGTACGGGCGCTGGTCGCCCGGCTACTCCGGCGCCCGCTCGGCGATCCGGATGTGGAGGACTGCACGCACGAGGCGCTGCGGCGTGCCCTCGAAGGCCGGCCCCGCGCCGGTGAACCGCTGCGACCGTGGCTCCTCGGGGTCGCGAGGCACGTGGCTCTAGATGCCCTGCGAGGCGAGTACCGACGCCGCGCCCGTCTGGTGAGCGAGCGAGTGAACTCGGAGGACGGAGCGCTCTGGGAGCGCTCCGCCGATCCGACACCAGGGCCCGAAGGACTGGTCGATTCGCGCGAGCGGCTCGAGCTCCTCGGTCGGGCGCTGGCCGGGCTCCCTCCTCAGCAGCGTGAAGCACTCGAGCTCCTGCACGTGGAAGGGCTCGGCTACCGGGAGATCGCAGAGCGGCTCGGCGTGCCGATGGCCACCGTCGGCACCTGGATCCTTCGCGCCCGCCAGGGGCTGCAAGAGCGCTTGAACGAACCACGGGAGCCGAGCCGCTCGGGTGAGCGCGCCCCAACGGCTGGCGCGCCAACAGCGAACAGGAGGACGTCGTGATTTCGTCCGATCGACTCGACGAGTCGCTCGCGCTCCGCGACGACGGGCACGCCAGCGATCTGGCGCTCGGCCTTTTGGTGGATGGCCAAGACGAGCTCCTCTCCAGCGCGCTCCTCACCCACGTCGACGCCTGCCCCAGCTGCGGCGACCGCCTCGCTCTGTTGGCCGCTCGTTCACTCGAGCTGGGCGAAGGCATCGCCACGCTGAGCGCCGCCCGCTCCGCCGTCCCGGCGCCCGTTCGCTTCCCACACGCCGCCCTCGCGCTCGCGTCGAGCTTGGCGGCAGTCGGCCTCGCGCTGGGTCCGACGCTGGCCCACGGTGGCTGGCTCGGCACACTCGGCTCCGGCCTGCGCGAGCTGCTGGTGTTCTGGCGCGGCGCTCGCATCGCCTTCCCGTCGTTGGTGGCCTCGAGCAGCGTCGCTTGGGTGGGCGTTGCGCTGGTGCTCGGCTCGCTCGGCATCTGGATCGCGCGCAGCGCTCGGCCGGTATTGGAGGAAGCGCGATGATTCAGCGTTCTCCGCTCGCCTGGCTGCTCGGAATCCTCGCGCTGCTCACCTCGCTTTCGATGGCCCCGAGCGATGCCCGGGCTGCCATGCAAAGGAGCGGCGAGTGGCCCGCCGACGAGCGGGTGAGTCTGTCGCTGCGCGCCGTGCCGCGGGCCCAAGCACTCCGCGTGCTCGCCGAACGCTCCGGCTGGAGCCTAGTGGCGGCCGATCCGGGTGGGGCGCCCGTCGACGTCCACGTTACCGATCAGCCCGCGGCCAAAGTGCTGGAGCTGCTCCTCGCCGATGGGCAGTTCCTGGTCGAGCGCGACGGAAAGCTCGTCTCGGTCCGCAAAGAGCCCGCACCGAGCTCGCTCGCTCCTCTTGCGACTTCGCCCAGCAGTCCCGCGGACAGTCCTTCGAACGGCAGTCCGTCGACGGGCGGTGCCTCGAACGGCAGTCCGCCGTCTGCACTGCCGGGCGTGACTTCGCTCGTCCGACCTACCCCGAAGGAACAGCCGCCCCACCACATGGGCGACAGTCTCTTCATCGGTGAAGGCCAGCTATCGCGCTTGGGGGTAGGCCAAAAGGCCGAGGACGTGATCGTCTGGCGCGGCACCGTGATCATCGAAGGCGAGGTCACTGGCTCGGTGCTGGTTCTGGGCGGGACGGCGCGCCTGACGGGGACGGCATCGGTGGGCGAAGACGTCGTGGCGTTCGGCGGAGCGCTGGATCTGGCCGATGGCGTGCAGGTCGAAGGCGACGTGGCCTCCGTCTTCGGCTCGATGGAGCGTGGTCCCCACGTGCGTGTGCATTGCTCCACCTGTGAGAAGGACGCGCGCAACGTCGAGCCGAGCTACCTCGAGCGGCTTGCGCGGAACCTCGCAGAGACTTCGGTTGCGTGGATCTTCGGCGCACTGCTCGTGGCCTTCGCACAACGACCTCTCGGACGAGTACGCGAGGAGCTGACGCAGCGTCCCTGGAAGGCATTGGCGCTCGGGTTCGGTTCGCTGCTCGTCGCCGCCGTCGCTCTCGTGACCCTGCTCGTCACCATCATCGGCATCCCGCTGGCGGTCCTTTCGGGCCTGGCGCTGGTGGTGGCGGGCTACGCTGGCTTCTGCGCTGCCCTGTACACGCTCGGTGCTCTGGTGCTCCGCCGCCCCGAGGCCAACCCCTACCTCCAGCTGGCCATCGGCTGCTGCTTGGTCTTCGTCGCGCGCATGGTGCCAGGCCTGGGCGAGTTCGCCTGCCTGCTGATCGGCGTGGCTGCGTTCGGAGCGCTGGTCACGACCCGTGGCGGTGGCCTTCTGGGTGGCAAGGCACCGGGCGGAAAGACACCGAGCTGAGCCAGCCAAATAGTCCCGGTTCGACCTGGCGGCCGGATCGTTGAACCGGAACATTTGACTATTCGCCGGAACTTGCCCAGAATCGGCCCGTGAGTTGGAAGCGGGGAGTTCTGGGTGCTTTGGCGTTGTGGTTCGCTGGTTGCTCCGGCGCGAGTGTCGACCAGCTGCGTGCCCGAGCAGCGAGTGACCTGGAATGTACCCCGGAACGGCTGCAGCTCCAGCCACTCGGTGATCACGCGCAGCGGGTGAGCGGCTGCTCGAAGCGGCTGACCTACTTGGAGATCTGCGACGGTCCCAAGAGCGATCCGACGACGCGCTGCACTTGGGCGCAGGACGCCATGTCGCTCGAAGTCGAAGAAGTGCGGACGGCCTGCGTCCCCAATCAGACCCAGGCCTGTCTGGGGGCCGGAGCTTGCCACGGCGCTCAAGCGTGCCTGAGCGACGGCTCCGCCTTCAGCTCGTGCGACTGCGGAAGCCCCGACGGCGCGACGCTGGCCTCGAGCGCGGAAAGCCCGAGCGAGGTGCAGCCTGCCGAAGAGGTCGACTCCCCGGAACCGACTGCCCAGATCAGCGCGCCGGAGAGCTCGTCTCAACCGAACTGAAGCGGTCGAACCGAGCTGGCCGAGCCGGCCGAACCGAGCCGACCGAAGCGAGCCCATCGTCCCCCGCCCGCTCGGCAGGCCCGGGCACCCTTGCTGCGGGCGCCCCTCAAAAACACATATCGACCGAGCCACCGCTGATGTTCTGGGCCCGATTTCCGCGGTCGCCCAGCTGACACCAGGCCTCGCTCAAGGTCGCCGAGCTCCCGAGGGTGAGGTTGCGGAGGAGCACGTTGGCCGACGCAGCGAACGTCCCGTTGTTCGTGTTGGTCGTGTCGTTGCTGAGCACGATGGTGCCGTTCTGCACCGTGCCGGATTGGCCTGCGATGGTCGTGTTCTGACAGTTCTGGAGCAGGATCGCGTTGTTGCCGGTGTTGGCGATGTCGATGGTGTCGATCAGCAGCCCACCGGAACCCGAGACCGAGAAGATGCCGCGGCCTCCCTGCCGAGCGTAGACGTGGCCCACGTGGATGTTCCCTGCTGGCCAGGTCGAGCCGATTTTCCCAGCGTCGTTGGCGATACGAAACGCTGCGTAGCCGGTGCCAGCCGCGCAATTCTGACAGTGCACCTCCCCCACCTCGGCGTTCACCGTAGCATTGAGCAGCACCCCACACTCGCCCGTGTTCGTGGCCTCCACGGTCCCGATCTCGATGCCGTCCACGCCGTAGGTCTCGATGGCATGGCTCCCCGTACCCTCGGCCACCAGATGGTCGACCCGCACGTTGGTCACCTTGGCGCCGCCGGCGCTCGGGTTGTTGTCGATACGAATGCCGATGCCGGAGTTGGCGGGGTTCATCTCCAACTCGATCTCGCCCAGGTGGATGTTGGACACGCTGCGAAAGAACATGGCGTACTGCGCGTTGCCGGTCAGGCGCGCGTGGGGAATGTCGATCTGCGTTCGGTCGCGCGCGTAGAGGGGTGAGCGGTCGGAGCCTGCTGCCGTGCCCGTCACGTCGATCGTTCCGCACACGTTCAACACCAAGTAGCTGGGCATCTTGATCTGGGCCGAGGCGTCGATCGCTCCGTTGCCCTGTACGAGAACGGCTTGTTTGCTGGTCCGTCCAGCCGTCAGCCTGCCGTAGGCAGAGCCCAGCGCGTCGGCGAGGTTCGAATGACTGCTCGCCCCGGCGCTGCCGCCCGTCACGGTCCAGCTCGAGCCGCCACCCTTCACGACCGCCTGATAGCCACTCTCACTTCCATCACAGGGGAACCAGGCACTCGAACCACCGGTCCCGCTCGATCCGCCGGTCCCGACAGCGCCACCGGTCCCGCTCGAACCACCGGTCCCAACAGCGCCACCGGTTCCAACGGAACCGCCAGTTCCGACAGCGCCGCCGCTTCCCACGGCACCGCCACTCTCCGGGGCGCCACCCGTCGACTCGCCGACCCCACCGGAACCGGCGACCGCCGGAGAGCCCCCGCTCCCCGGCGAGCCGCCGGCCGGCGTCCCTACTGCTCCACCCGTCGGGTTGCCGGGCGAGCCGCCCAGCCCCACCACGCCGCCACTTCCGAGCGCGTCGCCGTCGGCGAACTCACCGTCATCCGCACCGCCCGCGCAACCGACCAGCAGGCCGAACGACCCGACGACGATACCGACCCACCGCAGCCG
>DATIDO010000148.1:0-11426 GCA_035456245.1 Polyangiaceae bacterium | reverse complement strand
GGCCCTGGCGGCGGGTCTTCAGCTCATCAGTTGGTTGGCTGTTGAGGTGGGGGCTTCGACGCGATCCACCTGTGTGGCCAAGCGATCCACAGTATATATAGTTGTTTACTGGTGGATCGCCTGCGGCGCTCAGCAGAAGCGAAGCGATCCACCAGAAGATCTATATCTACTGTGGATCCTCTGCCGACACAGGTGGATCCAACCCACCTCGATAGCTGAACCGAGGAACGATAGAATGCCGAGCTGACGTGCCCGCGCCGCGCCCCGCGGCCGGGGGCACCGTCGGTGTAGTAGCAGCCTATGTCGTCCCACCAGGAAGCTCTCAAGGCCCACATTCTGAGTCTGTCGAAGTCGCAAGTCTTCGAGGCCGCATGCCGTGAGTGGGCCCTCGCTGGGATCTACATCACGGAGGAGTTCGACAGCTGCCCCTGCGGCCAGGACATCAAGGAGCACTGCGAGATCACGAACCGGATCACGGGGGCACAGACGTTCGTCGGGAACGTCTGCATCAACCGCTTCATGGCCATGGAGACGGAGACCCTTTTCGCCGGCCTGAAGCGCATCCAGAAGGACCTCTCGGCCAATGCCAACGAAGCCCTGATCGCCTACGCCAACCGCAAGGGCTACCTCTTCGAGAGGGAGCTGGCGTTCCTTCTTCAGACCGCCCGCAAGCGGAACCTCTCGGTCAAGCAGGTGGAGTGGAAAGAGAAGATCAACCGTCGCATCCTGGAAGGGATTGTGGTGCGGAAGCTTCCGGGCAGGCCGTAGGAGTCAGACCACACCAAAGAGCGCTCTCGCCTCGTCCCAGGTCGAAGCATCGAGCGGGCACCAATTCCCACCAGACCAATGCTCGTGCATCTGGCCCGGTCGCTCGGGAACCAAGACTTGGATTTGAGCCTCGAAGCTGCCGGGGCTCAGCTCGACGATGGCCACCTGGGTGGTCGGGGAGGTTCGGTAGCGTGTAGCGGCGGCAGACTTCAGCGGGTCGGGCATGCCGGTTCGACACCGGGGAGGGGGAGGAGGTTCCCTCGGGCCAGACAGGGGAGCGTCAAGGTGGGCTGTCTGGTTGTCAGCCGCCGTCCTCGTCGAGATCAGTGACGAAGGGTTCCTGGGCACCGGGTTCCTGGTCGGGTGGATCATCGACAACCGCCAGCTCGTATTCCACGGTCTCTCGAATTGTCGGACTGTTCAGCGAAGGATGCTCGTCCATCTTGCGGAGCACCTTCTCAAGATAGAGGCGATCCTCTTCCGTATACGCACTGGGAACGTGCTGGCCGTCCAGTAGACGCAATTGCTCGCCAATCGCCTCGCCATGGTTGAGGGGGATCAGGGTGTTCGAATGTTCGTCTCGCCGATAGAACTGACCATCCTGGCCGATATGCCACAGATCGATATTGAATCGTGTTTCGCCGCCACCGGCGCGTTGGTCGAAGTCTTCTTGATTTACCGGAGTGGGATCAATCCCCCGAGTCGGCCACCCCTGTTCTCGGAGGAGTGCCTCGACTTCAGCCTGGTCTAGCCGACCTCCTCTTAGGTAGAATACGTCGACATCGCTTGCCGTTCCTCGGTCGAATAGCACCATCAGGACGTAGGAGCCTTTGATGAACCAAGGGGATGGCTGGTCAAGATCGAGGCCAGGTCGACGCACAGATGCTCTGGTGGCCATGGCTACTTCTGAACAGCGCACACGATTAGGCGCCACTGGATAGGGCTGTAGCTCGTGTGCTGATGGTGGTTCTGCGGGGGAAGCGTGTTGCCTTTAGCAATCGCGATTTCGTCACCGCACCCGGTGCACTGATAGATGCCCGGGTTCGGTGCCTGCACACCGGGGCTGTGGGTTTGATCGAAAGCGTCGTGGGTGATTGCTTGGAGATGAGAGGCATTCTGATAGAGGGCCATAACCCCAAACCCCTCCCACACCCCTCACGCCGTGGTCAATTACTCCGAGCCCCCCACCCCTAAGATCGGCCCCTCGGCCCACGATTGCCCCAGGGAACGTGCCCCGGGTGGGCTAGCCGAGGTGGGCTAGGGTTTGACGGGGTGACTAGGGTCGGGTGATGGTTCGAGGTCATGATCGATCAATACGACCAAGTACGGTGCGCATGGTGCAACGAGAATTACCTCCACCATTCGAGGGTAGACATTCACCAACGCTCAACCGAGGACGCAGACAGCTCCGTTGTCTCGATCTTAGCTGGTGGAGACCCCTGGGAGGGCAAGGGAACTGCTGGCAAGACTCTCAATCCGAGTGGCCGAAGGGATGGGGTGATCGTCCTGTTGTGGTGCGAGGGATGCGAGGAGATGACAGAGATTCAGATCGCCCAGAACAAGGGCAACACTGTGTTGCGGATTGAGAAGCACAGTCGTGACTCAGGGGACTGAAGGAATGGGGAAGAACGACAAGGTCGAGGCAGCGCTCAAGGTCGACAAGACGGGGGTCGAAGCGAAGCTCTCTCTTCCGACGGCCCTGGCCTGGGTGGTTTCGCCCGAACGGACAGCCAAGGCCGCTGCCCTCAAGGCTCTCACGGACGACATCCCCGAGAAGCTGGCAAGGGGTGAATCACTGTTGCCGATCCAACAGGAGCTGCTCCTGATGGCCGTGGCCGACCAGGCCCGCAAAACAAAGAACCTCGACGAGACCCTCGGTAGGTTTCGCCGGAACGCACCCGACGTGGCCGGGATGTTCGAGGCGCCGAAAGCCGTGCCCCAACTCCCCGGGAAGGTGGGTGGAGACGAAGAGCCGGCGAAGGAGTTCGAACCGAGCGACACCGTCATGCACTGGTTTGAGCAGTGGCGGGCAAGCGCTCAGGAAGCATCGGTCGAGTACGTTCAGGAGCTGTACGCCAAGCTCCTGGAGGGGCAACTGAGAAGTCCAGGCTCACTCTCCCTAAGGACGCTGGATGTTGTTCGCTCTCTGGATGAGCGAGGAGCAAAGCTGTTTCACAAATACCGCGGTTTTGTGCTCGGGGAACTCGGTTTCCCCTATTGGTCGAGTCATGCTGACTGGGCAGAGAACGGCCTCAACTTCTACGAAGTCCTGGAGTTGGCAGACTATGGGTTATGCGTGGAAAGCCCCAAGCGCATTGCATTGGACCCCGACGGAACGTTCGACTTCGGCTACCACAATCGGAAGATTCGTGTCCGCGGGGCTACGCTGCTCCACTATCCGCTCACAAGAGCGGGACGTGAGTTGCTAGCACTCCTAGACTCGGATGATTCCAGGTGGCCTCAACTGGCCATTTGGTTGTCCCGCGAAGTTGGTCCGTTTGAGGTTTGCTCAGACGGCGGCCGCTTCGAGCCCTGGAGCGTCGCACTCTAATTGTCGTTGTCAGGGGTGAGACCTAAGCGTTGGGTGTGACTCTCTTGCCCCCAATAGCTCATCCCAGCTATCCCCCTCGGGCATGACCGACCCCAACTCAGCCATCACATCTCGCATCGAGCGTTTCGTCTCTGACCTCAGTGAGGTGATCCGCCAGGCGGCCCTGGAGCAGGTCTCAGACGCTCTCGGGGGTGGCTCGGGAGTTGGCAACGGCCGTGCTGGCCGCAAGGCAGGTGCTGGAGCGCCGGCACTCAAGAAGAGGGCAAAGGGTGCAAAACGTTCGGCCGAGGACTTCGAGGCGCTCAGCAAGAGCATCATCGGCACGGTTGGATCCCAGCCGGGTCTTCGAGCGGATCAGTTGGCGGAGGCTCTTGGCGTTGAGACCCGAGAGCTGGCGCTGCCGATCAAGAAGCTGCTGGCCGAGAAACTGCTGACTAAGAAGGGTGCCCGTAGGGGGACGACCTATAGGGTTCGCTGAGGGCAACCTTCAAGGGGCCATGCCATCGGAACTAGTCGCCGTATTGGCTACCCATCCCGACGCGGTCATCACGTAGACCAATTTCTGCTCGCACGCAGTCACACCCCGAGTCGCGTCATCGATGAACTCGACCGTCCAGGTTGGACAGCTCTCCGCGAAAGAGAACTTCAGCTTCGACCGTAGATCCTTGTCGGAGTAGATCACCCAAGGTCCCGACTTGGCAGAGACGAGCGAGTAGATCTCGACGTTGTCACACCCCTGAATTTCGAATGAGGCCTTCCACGCAGAGGCGTCGTCGTGCGAGCTGAGCGGGCGGGTTTGTAGTTGCTCGATAGGGCACGCGAGGTCCTCGGCTGCCTTCTGGTGGATTTGGTTCCAGGCGTCTGTCGGAGCCTCGGACGGCTTGGGAGCCTTGATGGCGGGCAGGGCTTTGCCTCCGCATGCAGTAAGGCAGCCTAGGAGCAGGCCAGTGCAGGTTTGGCGGAGCAGCGTGCTGGTCATCGTCTCGACTCTTAATCGGTGCTTCGGCCGCCTGTCAACGTAGGCGCACCATGTGCGAGTGACGCCCCCCCGAGGGTCGGCTAGGGTGCCGCCACTATGCGTTTCGTCCTGCCCGCTTTCCTCGCCCTAGGCCTCGCTGCACTCGCCTGTGGAGGGTCGGGGGACGGTGACGATACGGGCTGTCCAGCTGGGTCGGAGAGCTGCGCTTGCTACGGCAACGGAACCTGCGACGGCGCCCTCAGCTGCTTGTCGAACATGACGGCCCGAGCCTCATCCCACGATGTGGCATCTAGGGGGGACCACCTCCCGCCAGACCAGGTCTCGTAGGGACCGCTGGTCACTAGCCGTTGATGCTGGCCCTCGAACGAGCCTGGGCTCACCTCGACGATGGCCACCTGCTCGGTTGCACTGACTCGGTAGCGGATGGCTGCGACCGTCTTCTCTTTGAGGGTCATCCCCCATCCGACATCGAGGCGGGCGAGGAGTTCCTCAGCTATTACCCAACCCTCGGGCCGACCCTTGCCTTTCGTCCGCGATTTCGGCGAGATGGGCCCATGAGCTATTTCCCATCTATTTCCCATTTGGGTGTCCGGAGGCGTCCAATCACGTCCTCGGGTGTCCGTTTCGGGGGGATCGGGGCCTTGGCCCGAAATGCGGAAAACCCCAGAATTCTGCTGAATTCCGGGGTTTTAGTGGAGCCGCTTTGCGGACTTGAACCGCAGGCCTACGGTTTACGAAACCGTTGCTCTACCAACTGAGCTAAAGCGGCAATTTTACGCTCTATTTTCGGTTGGAGAGCGGGCTCCCCAACCGAAGGGGCCGCGAAGCTAGCAACTCCGACGGCGCTTGCAAGAGGGGCCGCACGCAGTCTCGCGGATGGTGGGAGTGGGTGCTTTCGCCCCGAGTCCGAGAGCCGTCGGACCAGCCGTTTCGACGTGCTACGAGGCCGCCCCTCGTGAATTCGCTCGGTAAATGCTCAAGTGACCTCCTCGGTAGGCCGCGGTGACGCTTTTTCCCTGGTTCGTCCTGTTCGTGCTGACCGCTGCGAACGCCCTCTACGTGGCGGCTGAATTCGCTGCCGTGGCTGCGGCGCGTCCGAACCTCATGGCCCTGGCCAAGGCGGGGAACCGCCGGGCCGAGGGGCTCCTGGCCGTCCTGGGGGACGGGGCGGAGTTGGACCGCTACATCGCTGCCTGCCAGATCGGCATCACGGTTACCGCGCTGGTTGCCGGTGCCTACGCGCAGCGGGCTTTTGCCAGCGATCTGGCGAATTGGCTCGGTGTGCGCTTCCAGCTCGAGAGCTCCACCGCTTGGTCGACCAGCGCGCTCGTCATTCTGCTCGCGCTGACCGCCGTCCAGGTCGTGCTGGCCGAGCTGGTGCCCAAGTCGCTTGCGCTCCAGTTTCCGGAAGCTACCGCGCTCTTCACCTTCCTGCCGACCCGGCTGTCCGTCTCCGTCTACCGCCTGTTCATCTGGGCGCTGAACGGCACCGGCTTCCTCCTGCTCAAGCCGTTCGGCATCGAGCCTGGTGGTCACCGTCACGTCCACTCCAAGGTCGAGATCGAGCTGTTGCTGGCCGAGTCGCACAAGGGCGGTGAGATCAGCCCCGAAGCGCACCAACGACTGAAGCGTGGTCTGCGCCTCTCGACCCGCACCGTCCGGCAGATCATGGTGCCGCGCAGCGAAATCGACGCCATCGAGCTGCGCACCCCCCCGGACGAAATGCTGGAGCGGATGCTCGAGAGCCCCTACAGCCGTCTGCCCGTCTACGAGGGCTCACTCGATCAGATCCTGGGCACGGTGAATTCCAAGGATCTGGTCAGCCATTACGCCAAGACCGGCCGCCTGCCCACGCTCGATCAGCTGCTGCGGCCCATCGTGTTCGTGCCGGAGTTCTTGCGCGCGGATCGGCTGGTGGACTTCCTCCAGGAGCAAAAGAGCTCGAAGGCCATCGTCGTCAACGAGTTCGGTGGCGTGCAGGGCATGGTCAGCATCGAGGACGTGCTGGCCGAGGTGTTGGGCGACATCGGCGACGAGCTGCAGGACTCCGACTCGGGTGTGTTCGTCCAGCACGACGGTGTGATCCGGCTGCCGGGTACGCTGAGCTTGGACGAGGTCGAAGAGTTCTTGGGCAAGCCCTGGGAGGGCAGCTCGGCGACGATCGGTGGGCACATCGTGCAGAAGCTGGGGCGTTTGCCTCAGGAAGGCGAGGAGCTGGAGGTCGACGGTGCGAAGGTGGTGGTGACCGAGATGGGGCCGACCACGGTGCGGACCATCTCGATCCTGCCCAAGCCGGACGACAGCGATGATGCGGACAAGGGGGAGACGAAGTGATCACCGTCTTGGTGGTGCTGGTGCTCATCCTGGCGAACGGCCTGTTCGTGGCGGCCGAGTTCGCCCTGATTGGCGCGCCGCGAGCCGCGCTGGAGGCCAAGGCGGACGCCGGTGACGCCACGGCGCGCATGGTGCTGGACACGCTGCGCGATCCGCGGCGTCAGGACCGCTACATCGCCACGGCCCAGCTCGGCATCACTTTCGCCAGCTTGGGGCTCGGTATGTACGGCGAGCACCAGCTGGCCCACTCGCTGGTGGGGCCGCTGTCGCGGCTCGGCGTCGACTCGATGCTCTCGGTGCATGCGCTGGCCAGCATCGTGGCCGTCGCCCTGCTGACCTTCCTGCACATCGTGCTGGGTGAGTTGGTGCCCAAGACGTTGGCGCTCCAGCACGCCGAACGCACGGCGCGCAGCATCAGCAGTCCGATGCGCTTCGCTCAGGGCCTGCTGTTCCCGTTCGTGGTCGTGCTCGATTGGCTGGGGACCGTCGTGCTGCGGTTGTTCGGTATCCGTCGTGAGGCCAGCGAGCGGTCGCCGACCACGGAGGCGCTGCGCTTCATCGTGGAAGAGAGCGTGGCGCAGGGACAGCTGGACGCCGAGGCCGGTCAGGTGCTCGAGGATCTCTTCGAGTTCAGCGAGCGCTCGGCCGGCGAGGTGATGACACCGCGAGTGCAGCTGGTGGGTTTGCGTCGCGACGCCTCGGTGGAAGACATCCGGGCCGCGGTCTGCGACGCCCGGCACGTGCGCTACCCGGTCTACGACGGGACGATCGATCGCATCGTCGGCATCGTGATCATCCGCGATCTGTTCTTGCTACTGCGCGAGGGCAAGTCGTTGGGCAGCGCGCGCATCCGGCCGGTGCCGTTTGTGCCGGCGACGGCCAAGCTGGACGCGGTGCTGGTGCGCATGCGCCGGGAGAAGACGCAGCTGGTGGTGGTGATGGACGAGCACGGCGGTACGGCCGGCGTGGTCACCATCGAGGACGTCTTCGAAGAAGTGGTCGGCGAAATTTCGGACGGAAAGGCGGCCGTCCCTGCCGTGCAGGAGCTGCCGGATGGGCGCTTCGTCGCATCTGGCATGACCCGTCTGGACGAGATCGGCGAGCACTTCGACTTCGATCTGTCTCACCCCGAGGACGACACGGTCAGCGGTCTGGTCCTGGCGCAGCTGGGGCGCCCCGCCGAGGTGGGCGACATCGTCATCTACAACGACGTCGAGTTCGAGGTGAAGGCCGTGCGTGGCCGCGGCGTGAAGGAGACGTACCTGCACAGGCTCACGCCGCCTCCGCCGGCTCCCACGTCGACCATGCCGCCGGGCTCCGATCGCGGTCCCACGAGCTCGAAGCGCTAAGCGCTAAGCGCCCGGCTCGTCTCCGGCGCCCGGCTCGAGCGGAGTGTCTCCGTCGCCCGGAACGCTTCCTGCGCTGTCTCCGGCTCCCGGAACGCTTCCTGCGCCGTCTCCGTCGCCCGGAACGCTTCCTGCGCCGTCTCCGGCGCCCGGAACGTCAGCCACGAGCGAGCCGGAAAATCCCGGGTATTTGCGCTCCAAGTACAGCTCGCGGAACAACATGTAGGCCGACTCGCAGGTGGTCGACAGGAACCAATGGTTGAAGGTCGCGCCCACCGCGGCCCCGATGAATGGCAGCAGCTGCGCCAGCTTGCGCCGACTGATCTCCTTGGCGATGTCGCGCGGCAGGTGCTCGCTCACCTTCTTCAGCGCGCGCGCCGCGACCCCCGTGGCGGTCATCTCTGCGACGCGCTGGTAGCCGACTCCGGCGGCAAAGGCGCGCGCGGCGATGCGCATGTCGAGCAGCGCCTGCGCTTTGGCAGCGGAAGACTGCGCGGCGCCAGCCCCCAATACGCTGAGCACCACGGGCCGCAGCTCGGGATCGGTGGTGTCGAAGCCGTAGCAACCACCGATTTGCTGGATGGCGCGGAACGATACGGCGAACAGCGCGGGGATGTCGGCTGCGATCAGCAGCGGCCCACCAAGCCCCGTGCCCGCGCCCTCGAGCGCCGCGATTAGCCGGTTCGGGCCGAAGAAGCGGCGCGCCAGAGGATCCAGCTGCTCCAGCTCGAAGCGAGCCAGATCCATCACGTCCTCCACGTGGAGTCCCAGCTTGGCAGCCTCGCGCAGCAAGCTGGCGTCCGTGTGGGTCCACTGGGCCGCGCCTTCCAGCTGTTCGATCCCGCTGCTGACCGCGTGGAAGACGGCTTGAGTCAGCTGGGAGGGGAGACTGTTGGAGAGGCCCCGCGACACGTAGCTGGTGAGGCCCCGCATCGAGCGATTCCAGGCGTTCCCGTCCTTGTCGCGCCAGGCCAGGATCTCGTCGTGGGCGGCGCGCTCGTAGGCGCTCAGCTCGAAAGTCGCCATGCGTCAGCCTGGCAAGGCTCGGGCATCGCTGGCAAGGCGCCAGCGGGGAAGGGTGAACTCAGGGGGCCTTCACGTAGAAGGAGATGTCGTCGATCCAGAAGTCGAAGCCGTCCGTGGCCGAGGCCACTGGTGGCATCGAGATGTAGACGATGCGCAGCTTGGTCAGGTCGACACCGCTCGCGGGGAATTTGACCTGGTAGGCGCGCCACTTGTCGTCGTTCTTGACGGCGACGGCCTGAGTCTGGACCGAAGCGACGTCGTCGGCGAAGTCGATGCGCACGCTCTGCTGCATGGCGTTGCCGCTGCGCGCCCAGAACACGATGCCGTCGTAGCCAGTGGCGTCGACGAAGGCGATCGGCGACTTCAGCTCGCCGTTGAAGCTGGCGCCCCAGCCCATGTAGCCGACACCGGTAGCGTGGAGCGACGTGTTGTCGGCGGCCAGGCAGCTGTCCTGCGAGTTCGCCCAAGCTGCCGTCGTCGGCGTGAGCGAAGTGTTGGCTCCGTTGGAGACGGCTGTCTGCCAGTGGCCGTTGAAGGTGCCGGTGTTGCCGGTGAAGTTGGCAGTGAGCCCGTCGAAGTTGTCGATCGAGGCGACGGAGGCGACCGCGTCGGGGAAGGTCGTGCTGGTCGGGAGCGTGGTGAAGTCTGCCGTCGTGCCGCGAGCCTCGCATTCCGTGGGGCCCTCACCCCCCGTGCCGCTGCCGCCCGTGCCACCGCTCGGAGAGCCTCCCCCGCTGCCGATGATATCGCCGCCCGTTCCACCGGGTGTTCCCCCGGTGCCAGCGCCGTCGCCACCCGTTCCTGCATCTCCTCCGGAGCTCGGGTTGTCGTCGCCTACCCCCAGGAGTGAATCATCGTAGATGAGACAGGAGGGGAGGAAGAGCGCGGGCACCACGAGCACGAAGCGAGGGAACTTCACCCACAAACAGTAGCGAGTGGGGGCGATGGCTCAATTCGATGGATGGCGCGAAAGCGCTTTTAGGTGGTGCCGAATCCGACTCTCGACGACCTCGAAACAGCCCAGAAATATGCTGGATCCGGCAGGAAACAGGCTGAGTCAGCGGGCCGAAACAGGCGAAACGGAGGGGTCCGAGGCGGGCCCACATGTCGCGCGGTGTGGGGGCGGGCTGTTCGGAGGGGTAGCGGTGCGGAGCTGCGAGCTGGTTGGTGAGTCGATTGTTATGGGGTGTTTTCGCAGAGCGAAAACGAAGGCTGAATTCGGCTGGCGCGCTCGAGCGAAGCGGAGTGCCACGTTTCCGCGCCGGGGCGGGACGGGAAGCGACTTCTCTCGAAGTCCGAAATTCAGGCTTCGAACGGGCCGCACCATGCGCGATCGCACAGAGCGACGACGAACGCCGCGACGTCTCTCCGAGCAAACGCGCGACTGGCGAGCGGCTCGGTCATCCAGTGTTCAATCGGCCTGCGCTCGCATGGCGCACGCTCAGTCAGCCCGCGTTCAGTCAGCCCGCGTTCGCACGGCGCGCGCTCGAAAACAGCCCGTGCTCGAACAGCCTGCGGTCAAACGGCCTGCGCTCAAACAGCAGAGCTGAGCGTAGCTGCGGCCGGCGTGCGCTGAGCGCGTCGGAAAGCGCCAGGCGGCAGACCATGATGCCGTCGGAAAGCGCGACTGAACGCGAACTCGGAGTCGTAACCGACGCGGCTGGCGATCTCGGCGAGGCCTGCGTCCGACTCCTCGAGGAGCTCGGCGGCGCGCACCATGCGCAGGCGGGTGAGCGAACGAAGAGGCGAGACTCCCGTGCTCTCGACGAAGCGACGTGCGAGGACGGGGCGAGACACACCAACGCTCTTGGCGAGCGAGGCGACGGTCCAGCGCTGCGCAGGTTCGGCCGCGAGCAACGAGAGCGCCCGACGGACCACCAGGTCGGTCGTTGGTTCGCGTTCGGGGCCGGGCAGGTCGAACTCCTCCATGGCCAAGAGGTTGCCTCCGACAACCCGGTTCGTCCACGCCCCGAGCGTCTCGGACAAATCTTTCTCGGGGCTGGCGCGTAAGACCCCACATGGCCGCCTCCGACCTGATCCCCGTCGCCCGACTGTTCCGATTCGCCTGTGACGAAGACGTCACCCGGATGGCCCCTCGACCGGATGGCCACCACTGCGCGAGCTGTCGAAAAGACGTCGTGGACATGGGCCTGCTGACGCCCGAGGAAGCCGTGGCAAAGGTCCGTTCTGCACCACCCAGCACCTGCGTCAGCTACCGGGTGGACTCGAGCGGCTCCTTGGTCTTCCGCTCGCCGCTTCGTGGCACTGTCGTAGTCGCCATTTCCGCATTTTTGGCTGCCTGCCAGACGGGCGTGACGCCACCGTCGCAGGATTCGCCGACCACTGTTGCATCGACCCAGGAGCCGACCCGCGAACTGATGCCCCAGGCGGCGCCTCCCACACCCTCCGACGTCGGCACCCA
>DATIDO010000147.1:0-2886 GCA_035456245.1 Polyangiaceae bacterium | reverse complement strand
CGGAGCAAAGCCCTTGAAGAAGCCGAAGAGGCGGCCCGGGATCCCCGGCACGGCGCGCCCGCGGCGATTCACCTTCATGCCCACCACCACGCCGTCCTTCATGGTGAAGTCGACGGCCTGATCGACGAAGGTGCAGCGCGTCTCGGTGCGGACCTCGCACTTCGCGGTCATCTGCCGCTCCAGCGTGTCGAACGTGGCCCCGAAGCGAATGGCCGAGAGGCCGACGCCGGGCACCACGACCAGCTCGGGTCCCACGGCCACCGCGGACGCGGTCGTGGGTGCGGGCAGAGGCGCGCTGCTGGGTGCTGCCGAGGATGCCGCTGGGGAAGTCGAGGCCGCGCCCGCTGGCTGACCCGTCGAGCCCTGGCTGGGCGACTCACCCTTCGAGCAAGCGAGCGCGAGCAGACCGAGCATGGCCAAGTGGGCCGTGCGGGCGAGGCCGGAACGAAATGCGACGCTGGAGCGACGTGGCGCGCGGGTGAGCGAGTGGCGGCGAGTCATGGCATGGTGCGCGGCGGAGGATGTTTCGAGCTTCCGCCAAGAGATTCCTGCTCGTAACCGGCAAGGGCGGTGTGGGCAAGACCACGGTGGCCGCCGCGCTTGCCGTCGGCATCGCGCGCGCAGGTCGCCGCACTCTGGTGGTGGCGAGTTCCGCCAACACACAGCTCGCGCTCGCGCTCGGGACCGAGCTGGACGGCAAGCCGCGCCGCGTGAGCGACGGGCTGCACGGCATGCTCATCGATCCGGAGGAATCGATGCGCGAGTACGTGGAGTCGGCGATGGGCAGCCGCTGGGTCGCCGACGCGCTGTTCCACGAGCGCTTCTCGCGCGGCTTCCTGCACGGCTTGCCGGGCCTGCGCGCTTGGGCACTCCTCGGCAAAGCCTGGTTTCAACAGGAGCTCGACGAGCGGACGGGTGAGGCGCCGTTCGACACGGTGCTGCTCGACGCTCCGGCAACCGGCGACAGCACCGATATCCTTCGAGTGCCACGGATCATCTCGGATTTGGCGCCGTTCGGCCGCCTGCGGCGGGACGCCGAGGCCTGCTGGGCGATGCTGCGAGACGCGGAGCGCAGCGCCATCGTGCCGGTCTGTCTGCCAGAAGAGTTGCCGGTTCGGGAAACGGAAGAACTGGTCGCGCTCGTGCGTAAGGACCTGGGGCTGCCCTTCGGCCCACTGGTCGTCAACCAATGGACTTCGCCTCGCTTCTCGGCCGACGCCAGCAGCGCGCTCGTGGACGCCACCTTCGAGGGGGTGCCGGCTTCGTTGCTCGGTGTGCTGCGTGCGGGTCAGCGGCACGCGCGGCGGGAACGCAGCGAGAACGAAGAGCGGGAGCGGCTCGCTTTGCTCGAACTCGAAATTTGCGCCGTGCCGCGCCTGGCGAAGCCGCCGGTCGGGCTGCGAGGGTCGACCGAGGTGCTCGAACATCTGGCATCGTCCTTCGGGCTCGCTCGCTGAGCGGCGCCGGCTTGGCGCCGTGGGACCCACAGTGGCGCCGTCGCCCCAAGGCGGGCTCTTTTCGGTGGGCCGAGGGCGCGGGCCACGACTTTTTCGGGGTCGGTTAGGGCATGGCCACGACCCTGCTATCGTCGGCAGTGCCGCTCATGGAACCACCGCCTCTCGAACCGGGGACCGTCCTGGCCGGCAAGTACCGGCTCGGGCACCGCTTGGGCGAAGGCGGGATGGGCACCGTCTACTTGGCCGAGCACCTGGTGCTGAAGGCCAACGTCGCCGTGAAGGTGATCGACAAGGAAGTCGTCGACGGCGAGGTCACGTTGGCGCGCTTCATGCGCGAAGCGCAGGCAGCGGCATCGCTGCGCAGCCCCCACGTGGTGCAGATCATCGACTACGGGACCGAAGGGGAACGCCCCTTCATGGTCATGGAGCTGCTCGAGGGCGAGACGCTGGCCCAGCGGCTGGAGCGCGTCGGTCGTCTCACCCCGCAGGAGACGTACCGCGTGATCAGTCACGTGGCGCGCGCCGTGGCCAAGGCTCACGAAGCCGGCATCGTCCACCGCGATCTGAAGCCGGACAACGTCTTCTTGGTGCACAACGAGGGCGACGAGATCGCCAAGGTGCTCGACTTCGGCGTAGCCAAGATCGACACCACGAGCTTGGGCGGTCACAGCCACACCCGCACCGGCTCGCTGCTCGGAACGCCTTACTACATGAGCCCCGAGCAGGCGCAGGGCAACAAGGAGATCGACTACCGGAGTGACCTGTGGGCGCTGGGTGTCATTGCCTTCGAGTGCATGCTGGGCCAGCGCCCCTTTTCGAGTGACGGTCTCGGTGATCTGGTGATCCAGATCTGCATCCGCGACATCCCCATTCCCAGCACGCTCGGCGATGTGCCCGAGGGCTTCGACGCTTGGTTCGCGCGGGCGGTGGCGCGCGAGCCCGAACATCGCTTCCAGTCGGCGCGCGAGGTGAGCGAGGCGCTGGGTGTGGCCGTGGGTCTTTCGCGCGCCGAGGGCGTCATGCCCGAGCCGGCATGGTCGGTGGCCGGCGGCGCGCTCCCACGTCCCCGCGAGGCCTCTCGAGCGGCCTCTCCGGACGCGCTGCGAACGCGCGCCGACGTGGCCCGCCCGCTCGAAGAGACGATGAGTGACGTCGAGGTACCGCGCGCCTCGCGTTGGGAAGTGGTCCCGCGCTCGCCGTACCAGGAAGAGCCGCGTCCGCGGCCGACCTACGTCACCGAACCTCCACCGCCTTCGAGCGGATTCTGGAGCATCGTGCTCGTTGCCCTCCTGGCGCTGGTGCTCGGTGGTGGCGGTGTGTTCTTGCTGCGCGAGGCCGGCGTCACGATCCCCGGCATCGAGGCACGTCCCGCCGCCGCGCCCCCGCCCCGGCCTACCGGTGGCGAGGCGCCGAGCGAAGCGACCCCCGA
>DATIDO010000146.1:0-8495 GCA_035456245.1 Polyangiaceae bacterium | reverse complement strand
GGGGCCAACTGGGGCGAGGAGCCAGATGCGGCCTCAGGCCGGATCCGGCGTGCCCACTCGGTAGGCCACCGCGGTGCGTCCGATCCCCGTGAGCGGCAGCTGGTACTCCTCCCGTCGGATCAGCTGACAGTGCGGCGCGCTCGGCGCCGCCTCGCGCGCCAGGAGCACCCAAACGGTTCGCCGCGCCAACCGCGAGCCCTCCGTCAACCATTCGGGTGGCGGCAGCGTGGCCCGTGCCAACGCGACGTCGGCCGAGCCATCCGCCAAGCGATCGCTGCGCGAGCGCACCACCTCGATACCCGGCAATCCGAGGCCCCCCACCACGCTGCGCAGGAAGGCGCTGCGCTTCTCGCGCGGCTCGACCAAGCGGGCGCGGAGCCCGTCACCACGCTGGCCCGCCAGGAGAACGAGCAGGGGGATCCCGGGCGCGCCACCGCCGCTACCCACGTCGACCAGCTCGTCTTCGCTGCGTCCTTGCTCGAGCTCGGCGCGAGCGACCACGCCCGCGTCGGCCAGCGAAAGATCGAGCAGCTCGTCGACCGAGCGGGCTGCGGTCAAATCGACCCGACTCCCCCAGCGGATGGTCTCGTCCAGGTAGTGAGCGAGTCGCTCGCGGGTCCGGTCCGAGAGCGCCCCGCCGAAGGTCGGACCGAGCACACGATCGATACCCCGGTCCCAGCCGCGCTCGGGACGGACGAGTGGAGACGAGTTCCGCTGCACGGAAAATGGCGTAGCCTAAGCGCGACCCAGCGAGAAGCGATGCGAGCGACCCGTGAATCCGAAGGCGATGAGGCCATCCACGCGGTGCGAGCCGCGCTGCGGGAATATGCCAGCCCGGAGCTGCATTCCTCGTTCATCGCCGAGGAGATGCCGGGCGGAGCCTCGACGCGCCGCTTCTTCCGCCTGAGCGCGCCCGGTCACCACAATTTGGTGGCCATGTACGTCCCTTTGCCCAGCCAGGAGATCGCCAAGGCGCGGCAGGTGCGTGGCATCGAGCCGTTCCTCGAGGTGCAGAGCCTGTTGTCCGACGCCGGGGTGCCGGTGCCGCGGCTGCATCATGGTGCCGCCCATCACCAGGTGCTCCTGGTCGAGGATCTGGGCGACGACACGCTCGCGCACTACCTGACCCACAGCGAGCAGCATCGCCAGAATCTGTACGTCCGCGCCGTGAAGGACCTGGCGCGCGCTCAAGATCTGCTCGGCACTCTGCCCGCTGACTCGATCGTCCGTCAGCGCGCCTTCGACTCCGATCTGCTCCGCTGGGAGATCGAGCATTTCCGCGACTGGGCACTGCTCGCCCGCGGCGTCTCGTTGGCCGAGGCAGATCTCCGAGTGTTCGACGCTGCTGCCGAATATCTGGCCACCACCATCGCCGAGTGGCCCCGCGGCTTCGTCCACCGCGACTACCAGAGCCGCAACTTGATGGTGCGGGCAGGCGACCTGCCCGACCACCCCGAGCTGGTGTGGATCGACTTCCAAGACGCCATGCTGGGGCCGCGCGTCTACGATCTGGTGGCGCTGCTCACCGACAGCTACCAGACCTTCTCACGCGAGTTCATCGAGGCGCGCCTGCTCGACTACTGCCGCGCGCTCGATCGCGAGCAGGAGTTCGAACGCATCTGTTACGAGTTCGACGTCGTCACCGTACAGCGCAAGCTGAAGGACGCGGGACGCTTCGTCTTCTTGGAGCGGATGAACGACAACCCGAGCTTCCTCGCCTACGTCGAGCCGACGATCGAGAAGGCTCGGCGGGCGTTGCGGCGCGTGAACGAGCCGGGACCGCTCGCCGATCTCGACGCACTGCTCACTCGCCTGTTCGGCTCAATCTGAAGCCGCGCGCGCGCAGCTCTGAGTCGTAGAAGCCGAGCTCCAGGTCACCCTCTCGTTCTTCTGCGGCAGCGGCTGGAGCCGCCAGCGCCACGCCCCATCGGCCGCACAGCTCGACCAACGGCCGGGCATCGCGGCGCACCAGGACGTCGACGTAGTCTCGCTGCGGCCCGAAGCCGCTGCCGACCATACACAGGCCACCGTCCCGCGCGACCTCGGCCAACGAGCGCTCCCGCTCCTCGCGCAGCTGCAGGCGGGCCAAGGCATCACGCGGTGGGCGCCAGGCAAACCAGACGAACAGCTCGTCGGCCTGGGTGAAGCGCGCCGAGTCGAAGGGGAGTCCTTCGAGCGCGGCCTTCAGCGCCTCGGGCTGCCAGGTGGAGGCGAACGCGCGCTCGGCCTGCAGGCAGTCCCCACGGCCCGCCGAGAGCTCGAGCGCCAGCCAGTCCTGCTCGTGGGCCACCCCCAGCAAGGTGGGCGGCAGCGCGGCCTCGAGGCCCAAGATGCCACGACGGACCAACTGCGCCGTCTCGACGAGGGGGTAGGTCTCCGCACCGTCGCCGGCTTCGGCGACCATCAGCAGTCCCCGCGACCGCGCCACACGAGCGACCCCCACACTGCCAATCCAGGCGTCGAACCAGTACGGCCCGATCACCTGCTCCAGGTAGAGCTCGGCGCACTCTTCGAGTAGCTCCGCGTCGCCCGGCACGTCGAGCGGCACCGACACGACCACGTCCAGCAGGTGACCCCGCGAGAGCCCCACGCGCACCCGGGCGGTCGACAGATCGACGCCCGTCTCGGCGACGAGCGCGGCCAGCGCGCGGTCGTGGGGCACGCCGCCTGGGGCCGGACGCGGGCGGGGCGCCAAGATGTCGTCGAGCCGCTCGCGGAGCACGTGCGAGTCTCTCCAATTGGAGGCGCCGCAGCAACGCGCTAGCGTCGGCCCATGGCCACATCGGGCGATCGGGACGACGAACGCTTCATCGCGCTGGAATCGAAGCTGGCGTACCAGGAGAAGCTGCTCGCCGAGCTGAACGAGGTGCTGGTCGAGCACAGCAGGATCCTCACCGAGCTCCAGAAGCGCGCCAAAGACAGCGAGTCGGCCTTGCGGGACGCGCTCGAGGTGAGGCCGCCCAACGAGCGTCCTCCGCACTACTGAGGTCCTGGCCGCCAGCGGGGTGAGCAGTGCGGCCCAGCGTTCGCCTTTCACGCCGCTCGAGGCCGGCTCGGTCCATTCGCCCCGACCCGGCCAGCGTTTCACCGGAACCGTAGGCTGGGGCGGACACCTGGTGCACTCGCGGTCACGTGTCCGGCGTGACACGGACAGCCGAGGAGCCGCCCGGCAGCAGCCGAGCCCGCCGTTCCGCAAAAACGCCGGGAAATGCCGACCTGCATCCCTGCCAACCCCTTGGCACGCGCCATGCAATTACCCCGAACGACCTTGCGAGGCCGGAGCAGTCTCGGGGGGCGCCGTCAGTTGGTCGGACGCTTCCCGCTATCCCCCCTCCCCCCCCTCGTGTCCGGCTTCCGGAGTCTCCCGGACTTCTCCGGCCCCGCAAGGCAAACAGGCTCTCTCCGAACCTGACCTCACAGCACTCAACGCACACGGCTTTCGCAGTAGAGTCGTGTGCGTGAGCCTGCTCGATCTCGTGGGACGCCTCCTCGCCGGAGCGACGCCCACCACGTTGCTCTGGACCCTGGGAGCGGTCGAGTTCCTCGCGCTGATCACGTTGCCCAGCGTGCTGTTGAGCCGCCGAGGCCGGCCGACCGCGGCGATCGCGTGGATCTTCGCCGTGCTCGCCCTGCCGCTGCTGGGCAGCTTGATGTGGTGGACGTTCGGGAGGACGCGCATCGAGCGAAAGAAGCGCAAGCGCGCCCAGCGCAAGCGAAGCTACCGGGCGCGCACGGGACGAGGCGACGCAAGCGGGCAAACCACGAGCCTCGACCGGCTGATGCCCGAGCGCGCGCGCAACGGCTCGGCCTACTGCAGTGGCGGCAATCGCTTGGCCGTGTCGACCGAAGGACAGAAGGCCTTCGCCGCGCTGGAGCGCGCCATCGACGACGCCGAGCACACGATTCACCTGCTCTATTACATCTTCAACGACGACTCGACGGGACGCCGCATCGCCGAGCGCCTGGTGGCCAAGGCTCGCGCCGGCGTGACCGTGCGTGTCCTCTTGGACGGCTTCGGCAGCCAGGCGGGCACCGGGCGCTTGCGACGCGATCTGACGCGCGGCGGCGTCCAGGTCGCCATCTTCTTGCCATCACCGCTCAATCCACTGCACGCGCCTCGCATCAACTTCACCAATCACCGCAAGATCGCAGTATTCGACGGCGTGGTGGCCTTCACCGGTGGCATGAACATCGGCGAAGAGTACGAGCTGCGCTGGCGTGATCTGATGATGCGCATCGAGGGACCGGCAGTCGCCGGCTTGGACGATGTCTTCCTGGAGGATTGGTACTTCGCCACGAACGAGGCCGTCCACGATGTCGAGCGCCCGGATCGTTCGGGCGCGCCCGGAAGCGAAGTGGCCGTGATTGCCAGCGGACCCGACACGGAGCCGTGGATCCACGACGCCTACTTCTTGGCCATCACGCGCGCCGAGCGGCGGGTGTGGCTGGTGACGCCGTACTTCATTCCGACACCACCGATCGTCACCGCGCTGCGAACGGCTGCCGGACGGGGCGTGGACGTGCGCATCGTGGTCCCCGACAGCTCCGACGTGGCGCTCGTCAAATGGGCATCGCGCTCGTTCTACAAACCGCTGGTGCAGGCCGGCGTGCGTATCTTCGAGTACGAGGGTCCGATGCTGCACGCCAAGGCGTTCGTCGGTGACGACGATCTGCTCGCGGTCGGATCCGCGAACATCGACAGCCGCAGCTTCGGCCTGAGCTTCGAAGTGGCGTGCTTCGCCCAAGACGGGGCCATCCACACGGCGCTGTCGCAATGGGTGGAGGACCTCATGTCGAGCTCGGTCGAGGCCACCGAGGAGTGGTTGTCACGCAAAACCACCCTGGAAAAGGTGACCGAGTCGGCCGCTCACCTCTTCAGCCCGATCCTGTGATCGCTCGAGCGATCGCAGCCGCCGCTCTTCGAGCGAACGGGGCGAATGAATGGTCGAGCGGGGGAGAATGGGTGAGAGTGGGGGAAGTCGAGCGGGTGCGTCTGCCGACGCAGCCGGACTCAAATCAGAAGCCCAGCTCTTCCTTGCGCTTCTCGGCGCCCGGCAGAGGCTCACCCTGCTCTGCCACGACCGGGAGCTTCTTCGCGCGCTCCGCGTTGATGGCGAGCCACTGCTCCTCGGCCTTGGGCAGCTGCGCTTCGTCGTAAATGGCTTCGACCGGACACTCGGGAACGCAAGCGCCGCAATCGATGCACTCTTCGGGATCGATGTAGAGCATCTCACCGTCGCCGTGGAAGCACTCCACCGGGCAGACGGCCACGCAGTCCGTGAAGCGGCAGCCGTGGCAATTCGAAGTGACGACGAAGGTCATGCGCCCCCCATAGCTCCGAGGCAGGGGGCTGGCAACTTCGCGGAAAGAGGCCGCGCCGCGCTCACGGCGGGGCTGGAGGGCCGGCTCGGGGGGGACGAATTGCTCGTCTCAGCCGGGCATGAACGCGGCGACGTCACCGGCGCCGGCGCGGATCACCTTGGGTTCGTCCTGCGTGAGGTCGACGATGCTGGTGGGCACGGTGCCGCCGGGGCCTGCGTCGAGCACCAACGCGAGCCCGGGGAAGTCTTCGTCGATCTCGGCCGGATCGGGATGCGGCGACGCGCCGTGACGGGCCGCGGTCGACGAAATGATGGGGCGCCCCAGCTCTTTGCAGAGTGCCTGGGTCACGGGGTGGTCCGGCACACGAATGCCCACGGTCTTGCGGGGCCAGTGCACGATCTTGGGCACCTCGCGGGTGCTCTCGAGGATGAAGCAGTAAGGGCCGGGCAGGTACTCGCGCATGACGCGGTACACGCGGTCGTGCATGACGGCGTAGCGCGCGACATCCGACAGATCTTGGCAGACGAAGGCCAGCTTCTGGCCGTTGTCCATGCCCTTGATCTGGTAGAGCTTCTCGACCGCCTTCTTGTTGAACAGATCGCAACCGAGGCCGTACACGGTGTCGGTCGGATAGGCGATCACTTCACCCGCCTCGAGTGCATCCACGGCGCGCCGAATCTTGCGCGGCTCGGGATGGTGCGGATTGATTTCGAGAAGCATGGCAACACCTGGGGGGCGAGCCCCCCCTTTGGGGGACGGGCCTTCTACTATGCGCGGTTCCGGGCGTCGAGCTGGAAGAGCTGCGCTCGGGCTGGAACGCTTGCCGCTGGCAAATTTTGGCCCGGCCGGCGGGAAAGGGCTAGGGCCTGGGGCATGGCCGCTGCCCATCCCTCCGAGCTGCTCCGTCCGCGCCTGTCGGGCCGTCCTCTGCTGGCCCTCCTGCCCGCCGCCCGGTTCGCTCCCGCCGCGGTGCTCATGCCCGCCGCGGTGCTCATGCCCGCCGCCCGGCTCGTACCCGCAGCCCTGCTGCTCTGGGGCTGTGCGAGCGGACCGAGCACCGAGCCGGCCTGGCCCGAGCAGGCGAGCCCGGCCTACCCGGGCACGACCGAGACCCAGGCTGTCCCGAGCGGCCCCTCGGCCCAACCGGCACCATCCACGGACGCTGCCGAAACCGGCTCACCCCTGGCCAAGCAATACGGAAGCAGGGCAGCGCTCGAGGTCATCGAAGGCAAGGCCACATACTACGCCGACTCCCTGGCTGGGAATCACACCGCCAACGGTGATATCTACGATCCCAAGGCCTTCACCGCTGCGCACAAGAAGCTGCCGTTCGGCACCGTGGTCCGTGTGGTGCGCGTCGACAACGGCAAGGCGACCTACGCGCGCATCAACGACCGCGGCCCGTTCGGTCCGGCCGATCGTGTGATTGATCTCTCCCGCGCTGCGGCCGACGAGCTGGACATGGCCAAGGCGGGGGTGCTCGAGGTTCGCGTCGAAGTGCTCGAGCGGCCCGCCGGCAAGTGACGACCCTTCAGTCCGAACCGTCGACCTGGGCCCGCACCCAGTCGAGGAAGGGCTCGTGCCCAGCCAGAATGGGCTGACACACCACACACGGCACCTCGTAGGGGTGCGCCGCAACCAAGCGCGCTCGCAGCGCCTCGAACGCACTGCGGCGTGTCTTCAGCACCAGCACGACCTCGGCCTCCTCGGTCAGGACGCCCTGCCACTCGTAGACGCTGGTGACGCCGCTCCAGACGTTGGCGCACGCGGCCAGGCGCGCCTCGACCACCTCGCGAGCGAGCTGCAAGGCAACCTCGCGCGACGGCGCCGTGACGTAGACCGAAACCAGCTCACTCATGGTTGTCTGCTCGCGCAGCCCCGTGTTCGGTCGCCGCCGCTCAGTTGCCGCCGAGGCCATCGCCGAAGCGATAGTTGACGCCGAGTACCACCTGAGTTCGCTCGATGAAGCCCACCTCGGCGCGCAAACGCCACGCCGGTGAGAGGCCGATTTCGGCGCCGACCAGCATGTTCCACGGGTACTTCACCGCCTTGTCGAGCTCGTACTGAATGACCGGATCGGCGCCCGAGATGCCGTCGACCAAGCGGTCGAACACGGCCTGCTGGCCGCGACCCAGCGTGTCGTACCAATCCTGCACCTTCTGTTGGAACTCGCTCATGTCGGCGCCCTCGAGGGCCTCGCGCAGGCGAATCTCACCGCGCGTGTGGCTCTCGATCTGCTGGCGCATCGCGCCGACCCAAACGATCCACTCGACACCGAGGTGCTTGCCGAGGTTTCGGCCGAGACGTGGCGTGAGCAAGTAGGTGCCGACCGGATCGGCCAGCTTCTCCATCTTGTTCCAGGTCCAGTTGAGGTCGAGGGTGATGAAGAACCCCCACAAGCCCGCAGCGAACGTACCGCCGAAGCCGCCGCCGGCGCCCGACTGCACCGCGCCGGCGTTGAAGGCAAAGGGCTCCGAGACCGACACGGCGGTGTCGGCCTGGATGACGTAGTTGCCCATGCCGTACAGGTTCAAGAAGGGCAGGATCCAAACGTCGAACCGCGCGTTCATGGCGTGCAGCTGCGAGTTGACGTTGTCGAACACGATCACGTCGGAAATGTCCGTCAGCTCACTGCCATTCACACCGACCGCCACGCGGGAGATGTCGATCTGCTGGTCGACGAAGGCGTAGTTCAGTCCCACACCGAAGGGCAGCGGCATCTTGATGCCCCTAGTTGCGGCACCACCCCCGAACAGCGGCAGCGCATGCGGCCACTTCTGCGGCGGATTGCCGGCGTCGGGACCGCCACCGGGCGGCATACTCTGAGCCAGGGCCTCTCCCGGTGAGACGACGACAGCAGCCAAGGCGAGCGAGGCGATGCCGAGGGTACGCGCGAGCCATCCGTCACGGAGAGCGAGGAGCATGCGACGAACGGTAGTCGTACAGGCGGCGCCAGCACAACGCCCGCGCGTGGCGGGCCCCGAAACGGGCCCTCCCGTCTCACTCCGCACATGCCGACCGTGACTGCGAACCGGGGTCGCCAACCGTGACTGCGAACTGGGCTCTCCAACCCGCGCACCAACGAGCTGGACGGACGGCACTGCGATCGGATACCACCTTGGTCGGTCGAAGATGCGGGAGGAGCCGTTGACCCACTTCGTTGCGCGTTCGGC
>DATIDO010000145.1:0-2801 GCA_035456245.1 Polyangiaceae bacterium | reverse complement strand
TCGGGGTCTACCTGGACGCACTCGCCGACGACGAGACGCTCTCGGCCGTGCGTCTCACGTTGCTCTCCGCCGCCATTGCCGTGCCGGTCAACATGCTGTTCGGCCTGGCGGTCGCTTGGCTGATCTCCAAGTACGACTTCTGGGGCAAGAGCGTGCTGATCACCCTGATCGATCTGCCGTTCAGCGTGTCGCCGGTCATCGCGGGCCTCATGTTCGTGCTGCTGTTCGGAGCGCGTGGCTGGTTCGCGGGGCTGTTGCAGGCCTGGGACGTGCGGGTGATCTTCGCCGTGCCGGGCATCGTCCTGGCCACCTTGTTCATCACCGCGCCGCTGATCGCTCGTGAGGTGCTGGCCGTGATGCAGGCGCAGGGCGACAGCGAGGAAGAGGCGGCCCTCACCATGGGCGCCAGCGGCTGGACCATCTTCCGCCGTATCACGCTGCCCAAGATCAAGTGGGGCGTCATCTACGGAGCAATCCTCTGCAACGCCCGCGCCATGGGTGAGTTCGGCGCGGTGAGCGTGGTTTCGGGTCACATCCGCGGCGAGACGAACACGCTGCCGCTCCACGTCGAGGTGCTCTACAACGAGTACCAGTTCGCGGCGGCTTTCGCGGTCGCCTCGGTGCTCGCTTGCTTGGCCTTGCTGACCCTGGTGCTCAAGCAGTGGGTGGAGTGGCGAGCCCACTCCAAGGTCCACGGCCTCACGCTCGACGAGCCCCAGCCGAACAGCCTCGGCGCTCCCCCCATTTCCGGAGTCACGTCATGACCGTCCACGTCGAGTTCTTGGAGAAGCGCTTCGGCGACCGCCGCGAGGTCGTCGGGGTAGACAAGGTTTCGTTCACCGCCAAGGAGCACGGCATCACCTCGCTGCTCGGACCCTCGGGCTCGGGCAAGTCGACGCTCCTCCGTTTGGTCGCTGGCCTGGAAGTGCCGGACGCGGGCCGGGTCTTCATCGATGGTCAGGACGTCACCGAGGTCCCGGTCAAGGACCGGCAGATCGGTTTCGTGTTCCAGAACTACGCGTTGTTCCGGCACATGTCGGTGTTCGACAACGTGGCCTTCGGCCCCAGCATCCAGAAGAAGCCCAAATCCGAGATCGCCGATCGGGTTGCCGAGCTGCTCTCCCTGGTGCAGCTGCGCGGCTATGAGCACCGCCTGCCGGATCAGTTGTCGGGCGGTCAGCGGCAGCGCGTGGCGCTGGCGCGCGCCTTGGCCACCAGCCCTCGCGTTCTCTTGTTGGACGAGCCCTTCGGCGCGCTCGATACGCGAGTGCGCGTCGAGCTACGCGAGTGGCTGCACCTGCTGCACGAGAAGACGCAGGTGACGACGCTCTTGGTGACGCACGATCAGGAGGAGGCGCTCGAGCTCTCCGAGCACGTGATCCTGCTGAAGGACGGCAAGATCGAGCAGGCGGGCAGCCCCGTCGAGCTCTACGAGTCGCCTGCCAGCGCGTTCGTGGCCTCGTTCTTGGGTGGAGCCAAGGTGCTCACCGGCAGCGTGGCGGACGGCAAGGTGCAGTTCGCCCAAGAAGGCCTGTCGGCCTCGGTGGGCGACCTGGAGGACGGCGCCGTGGTGGACGCCTTCGTACGCCCGCACGACATCCGCCTGGAGAAGGTGGGCAAGGGCGGTGGCGGGACGGGGCTCAGCCGTGTCCTGCGCGTCGTGCGCATCGGCGCCTACGTGAAGGTGTCGGTGCTCTTGCCCGACGGCGACTCCATCTACGTGCAGGTGCCTCGTCACGAGTTGGACGAGCAGGGTATCGCCGAGGGCGATCGCGTGGTGCTCGATCTCCGCGAGGTTCGGGTGACGCAGCGCCCGCCCAGCTACGTCATCTGACGAAGTGCGCGGCTGGCCAGCATGCGCTGGCCAGCTCCTACGTGCGCTGGACCGTCGTCGGGACGGCCTGGACCGTCTTCAGACGGCCAGTGCGACGGCGGGTTCGGTCGGTCGATCGGCGCGTTCCTGGCTGCCGCGTCGATCGAAAGTGCGTGCGCGGACGAGGGGCAGGACTTCCTCGCCGACGCGGTACGCTTCTTCCAGATGGGGCGTTCCCGCGAGGACGAAGGAGTCGATGCCGGCGTGGATGTAGCGCTCGAGCCATTCGGCAGCCTGCTCGTAGCTGCCCACGATGCCGATGGGGGGACCGCCGCGGAACAGGTGGAAGCCTCCCCAGAGCCCAGGGCCCACGTGGGAGTCGATGTGCAGATCCTCGGGGCCACTGATCACCGAAGGACGGAACTGGCGCTGACGACCGAAGCCCACGGCGTCGCCGTCCTGAGCCTGCCGCTGCGCGAGCGCAGCCGGATCCAGCGTAGCCCAGCCGCGCCGTACCTCGGCCCAGGCTTCCTCGGCGGTTCGGCGCGCGAGGATGTCGAAGCGGAGCGAGAACTTGGCCTGGCGGCCCTCCTGCGCGGCTCGCTCGCGCACGCGCGACAGCTTCTCTCGCAGCGAGTCGAAGGGCTCGAGGTGCGACAGGTAGTAGTTGGAGTGCCGGCCAGCGGCAGCGATGGCAGCGTCCGACGAGCCCGAGAAGTAGATCTCCGGAAAGGGCTGGCTCGCCAAGCGCGCCGGCAACTTGCCGCCGACCACGTCGTAGAAGCGCCCGCGGAAGTCGAACGGCTCGCCGCGCCACACGCCGCGCAGCACGTCCAGGAACTCGGAGGTGCGTGCGTAGCGGTCGTCGTGCGCGACGCGGTCGCCCCACCAGAGCTGGGCCGAGCCACCGCCGCCGGAGATGACGTTGTAGACGACGCGGCCGCCCGTGGCTTCTTGCAGGCTGGCGGAGAGGCGAGCCGCATGGACC
>DATIDO010000144.1:0-7843 GCA_035456245.1 Polyangiaceae bacterium | reverse complement strand
CGCGTCTTGCCGGTGCCAGCTCCCGCCAACACGAGCAGCGGACCCGAGAGGGTGGTCACCGCGGTGCGCTGGGCAGGGTTGAGTCCGTCGCCGGCGTAGCCACTCATGGCCGGCCGAGACTGAACAAATGGTCGCCGTTATGCAAGAGGCGACGCCGCGGACGACCAGGCTGCGCCCGACTCGCCGCCCGGCAGATCCGACGACGCCCCGGCGCGGACGGCCCCGGTCCAGCTGCCCCGGATCGTCCGACCGAGCCACTGCCGTAGGCCTGCTCGGCGACCGCCCTCGATTGGGCTCGAGCTGGGCCGCTCGAGTTGGGCCGCTCGAGTTGGGCCGCTCAAGTAGAGCGGAAGCCGATGCGCGCGTGAGTCCCGTCGCAGAACGGCTTGTTCGCACTGCCACCGCAGCGGCACAGCTTGGCCCGCGTGAGTCGAGCCACCACGCGGCCGGTGCCGCTGGTGATCTCCAGGTTGCCACGGACCGAGAGCGGACCATCGGTCTCGGGATCGATGGTGAGCACTCCGCCGCGCTCCGGCAGCATGTCGGCCGTCGTCGTGGGAGGCTCGCCCGTGGCCACGAACGGAGCGTCGTGGTGCGAGCCGTCGCAGTACGGCTTGTTCTTCGACGCGCCGCAGCGACACAAGGTAGCCCGGTACTCGCCCGTCTTGCCGGCCAGGTTCATGTCGGCGCGCACGGCGTAGGGGCCGTTCTCACGGATCGACAGCAGGTTCACCAGCGGGGGCGCCTCGTCGGCGTGGCCGTCCTTGCGCTCGTAGCGAATGGCGCCGGATGGGCAGGCGTGAGCGATCTCGACGAGCTGCTCGATCGACACCGCGTCGGGGCGGATCCAGGGCCCCACCACGTTGGCCATGAAAACACCCGGCGCTCCGGTCACGCAGAAGCGCGCGTGGATGCAGCGCTTGCCCTCGTAGACGAGCGTGAGGCCGCGCCCGGCAATGTAGTCGACGTCGCCGATCCTCTCGGGGACGGGTGGGGGTCCGAGCTCCGCAGCGCCCGAGGTCGGGACCATCGGCAGCTTCGTCGTACCGCCGGTCGCGGTCGGCACGCTGCTCGTCGCTGACGCGGCAGCCGTGCTCGCCGCGCTGGTCGACGCTGCGCTGGTCGACGCTGCAGTGGTGGATGCCGCGCCCGTCGCCGGTCGATACACCGACTCGCTGGCGAAGCCGCGCTCGGCGCGCGCCAACAGCTCGCCCAAAACCCGCACCGCGCGCTCGGTGCGCCCATCTGCACTCGGCGTGAGCTCGCGCGCTGCCTCCAGCAGCTCCTTCAGGCGCTCCTTGAAGAAGACTCCACCCGCGCCCGCCGGCAAAGCCGCCGACTCGCGCAGCGCCGTGAAAGACATACCGGCATTGCACTGGGGGTTGGAGGGGCCGGCGGGCATCCGCGCCGCCAGCTCGCCCAAGGGAGACATGGCGCGCATCAAGCCGATCCCCAGATCCAGCGCCAGCTGCTTGTCTGGGTGAGGGCGCGGGACGACGTACGAATAGGCCACCAGTCGCAGCATCAGCGCGTAGCAAGTGTTGGCCACGTCCACCGTACGCGAGGCGTCGACGTTCTCGATCCACACGCGTCCGGTGCGCCCCATGGGAGGTCGGAGGACGGGATTGTGCGCCGCAGGGAAGGCGGGGGAGAACTCGGGGCGCCGCGCGACCAGCTCGTCGAACTCGCGGGCGATGCGGGAAAACCTCTGAAAATGCGAGGTAGCGACGTCGGCCGGCGCGCCCTCGCCCTGTTCGACGATGGCGCGAAAAGCATTGAGCGCCGTCTTGGAGCAGAGCACCGGCTGCGCGCCGGTCAGATCGATCTCGTGAGGCGACAGCTGGAACGCCGGATCGCCCACGAAGGCCGCCGACTCACCATGCTCGGCAACGAACGCTGCGAGCGAGGTGGACAGGTGTTCGTAGAAATCTCCCACCGTATCGTAGTCCACGGGCATCGGCGTGAGGCGCTTGCCGACCAGGCCGCGGGCGAACAACGTCGGCGGCTCGAAGCCCTCGCCATCGCGCTCGTCGGAGCCGTGCGGCCGCTCCAAATGCACGAAATGCTGCAGCACTTCGCGGCCGAAGGGGGCCAGTTTGACGACCAGCCGCGCGGGCAAGTGGCCGGCATCCAAAGGAAAATTGTCGCGACCGAAGCGCGGCGCGCCGCCGAGCGCGGCCGTGATGTTCCAGACCGCCGCCAGGTGACCCATCTCGTCGATGGCGACCGAAAGGATGGCGCGACGCCAAGCTTCCACCTGCGGCGCCTCGTCGGCCGTCAGGCCTTCTTCCGTTCCACTGCGCAGACTGAAGGCCGCGTAGAGGTACGTGCACATCAGGTTGTGCTCGAGTTCGGCCGCCTCGTAGAGCAAGTGCACGAGCGTTTCCCGATCGGGTACGGCAGGGCCACCGGCGTTCGTCATGTGAGCGATCTATCACGAGGCTCGAAAGCTTGGGATGTCGCGGCTCGCGGGTGTAGGCTGCCCGCTGGACGAGGGGGAAATATGGCGTGCTTGGATCGGAAACACGAACGTAGGGGGCGTTTCGTCGCCGAATGCATGCTCGGGGCTGCGCTGGTTGGAACCGCATTCGGCTGCCAGCCGCCGGCTCCCGAAGCGCCGAAGCCGCCCGGGCCGCCCACGACCCCGGTTGCGGGCGAGGCCGCTGCGCCAGCGGGTGACGGTGCGTCGACACCCGCGTCGACACCCGCGACGCCCCCGCCCAGTTCGACTCCCTCCGAGACCGCACCGACCAGCTCGGCGAGCGAGCCCGCCACGCCGAGCGCTCCACCGCGACCGAGCGTCGCCGAGCTGTGCGAGGCCGAGTGCGTCAAGATGGACGGCAGCTGCAAGCCGCGCGCTGCCGAGTTTTGCCGCGCCAACTGCGATGAGCAGGTGAAGACGGCCGCGCGCTGTCCCATCGAGGTGGAGGAGTCGCTCCTCTGCCAGCGCGACACGGAGAAGGAAATCCCGTGTGCGAACGTGATCCCCGAGTCTTGTAACCGCAAGTACAAGGCGATGGATGACTGTCGCTCCGGCAAGGTCGCAGCGCGCTCGCCCGATCAGATCCCGAGCGGTGGCGTGAGCGACGACGAGCCGCCGAGCGGATGGCGCCGCTACGATTTCGCCGAGCTGGGGATCTCGCTGACCCTCCCGCCCGAGGTCGAGCGGTCGGGCGCCGAGCGCGCTTACCGGGTCACCAGCAGCGAGGCCGGTGTGGCCTACCTGGTGGAGGGTCTGCCTTCGACGGCAGCGAAGCCCACGGACCGCAGCATCTTGGCGACGGCGACGGGCTACTTCGGTCCGACCTGCAACCAGCGCATGAAGCTCTACGGGCGCTTCGAGAAGGACGACATCATCCACGTCCGCGTCGAGACCCAATGCAAGGACGGGCGCGCCTGGTACGGGATGCTCCACGTCTACCCGGGGCGCACGGTGATCACGGCGCTGAACTACCAGGGCAAACCCGAGGTCGCCCCGCCAGTCGATTCGTTCCTGTACAGCTTCCGCGCGCTGTGACGGCCGCGATGCTTTGGCGCGCCGTGACGGCGGCGAGGCTTTTCACGCGCTGTGACGGCGACGATGGAAGAGCGGGCGGCCTCGTCGACCGCCCGCTGTTACCCCGTGATTCCGTGAGAGCGCGCTCTCAGAGCGTGCCGTTCATCGGATCGTAGGCGAGCCCCGAGCCCTTCGAGCTCGAAGTGGCCTTCTTGGTCACACTCCGAGTCGGCGTGGGGCGAGCCGTGGCGCCCACGGGCTTCTTGCCTTGGAGGCTGTTGGCGAACTTGCTGGCCGAGCCCGTGGGCAAGCCCGCGGCGGCGGCCGGTGCGGCCGGCAGCGAAGGCGACGAAGCCGCCGCGGCTGCAGGAGCGGTGGTCGGCTCGGTGGCAGGAGCTGCTGCGGGAGCAGCGGTGGGCGCAGCCGCGTCGGCGCTCTTGGCTGGGTTCGACTGCGAGTTGGCTTCAGCTGCTGGCTCGGTCGCTGTCGTCGGGGCCGGGAGGACCGGGGCCGCCGAAGCACTCTCCGGGCGAGCTGCCGCCTTCGCCTCTGCCGTCGTGGGGCTCAGCTTGTCGAGGCCATGCTGCTTCTCCAAGCTCGCCAAGAACGAATCGACGCCATGCGGAGTCTCCACGCTCGCCGTCTCGGCGACGGCCGACGGCAAGAGCGGAGCCGTGAGACCGGTGCGGTGCGCGATCAACAGCGCAGCAGCAGCCGCCGCAGCGAACGCTCCCCGACGGAACCAAGGTGACGCCGCAGGGGGCCGGAGATCCTCGAGCGAGTCCAGATCGATCGACGGGCCCAGGCTGTGGGTGACGGGGGCCGTGCTCTCGGCGCCTCGGCCGATCACGTAGCCGTAGCTCTGCGGCTGGCTGCGCGGAGGCACGGAGGCCGCAGCGCGCTGCGTGGCCGCCGGGTACAAAGAAGGGGCCTGGGTCTGCTGCGGGTAGAAGGACGTGTGGGGCAGGGGAGCTTCACCCACCGCAGCGTCGACCATGGCGAGCAGCTGATCGAGGCGGATCCACTCCGCGAAGCCCGGCTGCCAGACCAACGTGGCCTCGTCGATCACCTCGAGCCGAAAGGCGTCGTCCAGCTGATCGATCGACATCTGCTTGGTGTCGTCGGGGCCGAGCAGCACGAAGTACACGTCGGGCGCGGGGGCCGGCGCGGGCATGCTGTAGACGGGATTTTCGGCGGCATCCTGGGCGGCCAAGCGCTCGAGTACGACGTCGAGACGCAGCCACTCGCCCAGGCCCTCCTGCCAAATCAGCGTGGCCTCGTCGACTGCCTCGGCTCGATACGCCAGATCGAGCGCGTCGAGATCCATCTCGCGCACGTTCTGGCCGAACAACACGTGGAAGGTTTCTTCGGGATCTACCTGGATCGGCATGGAGCCCAGGGTCACCCGAGTTTTTGCGACCACGACTCACAAAGTGCCGTGGTCGCGAGGAAAATCACCGATCTCTACGAACGTGCGCGATTCTTCCACACATGTCGGAAAGGGTGGGTTGTTCGGAGGGCCAGTCGGCGCGACAGTCTCGACCATGGCCAACAGCGCGACTCTCGATCTGGATGAAAGTGCCCTCGTGAAGCGGCCTCGGCCCACGGGTTGGTACGTGGCGGCCCTACTCGGGCTGGTGGGCGCGGGCATCGTGGGCGCCTTCTATCTGCCTTTGCGCTCGGCCCACTCCAAGCTGGTCGGCGCCCACGCGGAGCTGGCGCAGAAGACCGGCGCACTGGATCGAACGCTGCGCGAGACGCGCGGTGAGCTGGAGAAGGTGCGCGGGGAGAAGGACCGGCTCAGTGGGAGCGCCAGCGAGCGCGAGCGCAGCGAGCGGGATGGGGTCGCACAGCTGGAGCGGATTGCCGGGACGCTGAAGGCCGCGCAGGCCAAGGCCGTGCAGGCGGGCTGGCTGAAGATCGAAACCGATGCCCAAGGTGTGCGGGCCACGCTGCCTACGGCCAAGGTGTTCGTCGGGGTGACGCCTCGGCTCACGCCCGCTGCGTTCGGGCCCCTGTGCGCGAGCGGCGAGAGCCTGAAGCTGCCGGGCGAGGTAGCGCTGCGCGTTGTGCTCCACGTCGCGACCGGTGCCGACGCCAAGGCCTGGAGCTTGGCGGCCGAGCGCGCCAGCGAGATCTCTCGCTCACTCGGCGAGCGCTGCAAGCTCGATCCGGCGCGCACCGCGGTGGTGCTTCAGCCCGCGTCGAGCGACGAGTCGGTGGAGCTCTGGCTCGGCGCCCCGCGCCCCTGAGCCACCAGCCGAGAAGAGAACGGTCCGGCGCCGCGCGCGTAGAGAACGGCGAGCGCGGCGCCAGCCAGCACGAAGGCCATCGACGTGGCCCGCCCGGTGCTCAGCCACGAGAGCCCGAACCACACGCCGCGGCCCAAATCACCGCGGAAAGTCTCGAGCGCGAAGCGCAGCAGGCCCTCGCCAATCACCCAGGGTACGAACAGCGCGCCACGCATCCAGGCGCGCCGGTGCGCGAGCCACAGCAGGGCGAAGAACGCGACGTGAGCGAGCGCGTCGTAGAGCTGCACCGGATGCACCGACACGCCGAGCGGCACACCGCCGAGCGTAACGGCCATGGGATCGTGATAGGTGACGGCCCACGGCACGTGGCTCGCCGAGCCGAAGCAGCAGCCGGCCGAGAAACAGGCGAGCCGCCCGATGGCTTGTCCCAAGGCGCACGCCGGCACGTAGGCGTCGAGCGCCAAGCCGAAGGGCAGCTTGAAGTGGCGACACAAGAGCCAAGCTCCGAGCAGGCCACCCATCAGCCCACCGTGGACGGCGCCAGCGTTGCGCAGCTCGTCCCAGCCGACCGCCACACCGGCCAAGAGCGCCACCACGACGCCCAGCAACTTGGAGCCAGCGATGCCCGAGAAGGTCGTCCCGACCCCGACGTCGACCATCCGCCCCGGATCGAGCCCGTCACGCTTGCCGAGCGCCGCCGCCACGTAGACCGCGGCCAACACCGCCACGACCAAGAGCACGCCGTAGCTGCCCAGCTCGAAGTTACCGAAGCGCGCGAAGATGGGCCACACGGAGCGCACCCTTAGCCCGGGCCCCGGTCCGACGGAAGCGAGTGGGCCCGACCGAGCCTTCGTGGGGACTGCGGCGCGCCGTGGGGACTGCCGCGCCCCCGAAGGGGCTAGCGGCCAGGCGTTTGTCGCTCTAGAGGGTGGTGGACATGCTCCGGCTCTCCGGCCTCGCTTCGCGTGACTCCCATCGGCGCCCGTCGCGCCTCGGTGCCTTCGTCCGGCCGGCTTGGGCCATCCTGCTCGGGAGCGCGCTGCTCTTCGGCTGCGCGACCATGGGCATGCGCTCGGCCGTGTCGATGAAGGTCACGCGCGATCCCAAGGCGCCGCGCGACGCGCTCGTCTACATCGACGAGCAGTACATCGGCACCCTGGGGTTCGTCGCCCAACGTGGCGTGCGCGTGCCCGAGGGGGAGCATCGAGTCACGGTGGAGAAGACCGGCTACTATCCGTTCGATGCCATCGTGGTGAGCGACCGAGACAACATCCTGCTGGATGTGAAGATGCTGGCGCTGCCCGACTGATTCAGAGGGTCGGTTCGACCGACAGCGTTTCGACAGACCGCGTTTCGACAGACCGCGCTTCGATAGGCAGCGCATCGACAGTGAGCGCGTCGCCTCCCGGCCCGGCGCCTGCCGCCGTCTCGACGGAACCGCCCGGGACGACCAACTCCGACCCGGGGAGGGCCGCCGCGACATCCACCGCACCAGCACCGGGCGGAGCGACCACTCCAGCCTCCAGCTCCGCGCCTCCCGCAGCCTCGCCGGCTGCGCGCGCCGCAGCCAACGTCCTCGGGGGCTCGACACCCGGCAGCCCCAGGCGGCCGTGATCCAAGAGCAGATCGAAGTCGTCGATGGATCGCGGATAGACCGGTGAGCGCCCCAGCCGCCCGAGCATCTCTTTCAGCCGGGCCCCCTCGGCGCGCGCCAGGTTGTGCGCCTCCTGGGCGTCACCCGGCACCGAGTAGAGTTCGGGGATGGCCGCCTCCAGGCTGAGCACCAGCTTGCGGCCCGTCGCCGGATCGATCAGCCCGATCCGCTCCAGCCTGTCCCGATTGGCGCCACGCAGCACCAAGGGCAGCCGCCGGTTCGGCGTGTGACCGAGCGCGAACTCCATCAAGTCCTCGCCGTGGTAGAGCGCAGCCGTCGGCTCCAGGTCGAAGTACGGCGCGAGCGTCGGCGCCAGATCGACCAGACTCACCGCCGTTTCGATGGCCCGGGCGGGCACCCCGGGTGCGCGGATCAGCAGCGGAACGTGCACCAGCTCTTCCCAGAGGAAGACCGAGTGCACCCAGAAGCCGTCGCGGCCCA
>DATIDO010000143.1:0-11708 GCA_035456245.1 Polyangiaceae bacterium | reverse complement strand
CGGAGGCCCGCTTGCTCGTCGGTGCCGCAACGACCGGAGCGTGCATGCGCTCCTTCAACGAGACGATCGCGCGCCTGAACGAGCGACGTGCTTTCGGCCGCCCTGTCGGCAATTTCCCGTCGGTGCAGGATCGGGTGGCAGGGATGCTGGCGGACGTGCTGGCTCTGGAGAGCCTCGTCCATGCCGTGGCCGGCAGCGACGGCCCGCCGCGCATCGACCCTCTGGAGCCGGCGGTCGTGAGGCTCGCGGCCTCGCGGGCGGCGGGCAGGGTGCTGGACGCCAGTCGCGATCTCTTCGGTGCAGCGGCGTTCGGTGGTGCAGCCGGCCCGGCCCGGCGCTGGACGGACACGCGTGCGTTGACCTTGCTCGACGGCTCGGACTCCGCGCTGGAGAGCTACGTGTTCCTGGAGGGAAGCCGGGAGCTGCGCCGGCGCGCCGAAGGTGCGGCGGATACACTCGAGCCCTGGGCTCGCCTCGATGCGCTGAGCGGTCATGCACTCGCTCGGGTGAGGGCCCGGCTTCGTCGCGTGCGTTCCGGAGAAGCTCAGGGCGTCCCCGGCCAAGAGCTACTGGCGCTCGTTCATCGTCTCGGAGAGCGGGTACACGAAGAGATCCGCCAGCACGGCCGCGATATCGTCGAGAAGCAGCATGTTCACCGCCGGCTCGCCCGCATCGTCGCCGACCTGGCTACCTGGGAGGCCCTCTCGACGCGGCTCGCGACCGAACTTCGGCGTCATGGGCCCGTGGGGGCTCGACGCATGGTCGAGGTGGCCGAGATTTGGATTGGCGCCGCGACCGAGCGCCTGGAAGGCCAATTCAATCTCCTGGCCCGCAATGACGATGCCCTCCGGGATGGGATTGCGACCCGCGCGTACCAGGATGGAAGCTATCCATTCGATATCATGTGATATTTCCAGAAAGTGATTGTTGCCTGTGGCGCAAAGGTGTCTATTGCATTCGGGTGATTGTTGCTTCGAATGCCAGGTGCCAAGTTGCGCTCAGTCAAGGAGCCAATCATGACCTGGAAGTTCGACCCCACCCATTCCCACGTTCAGTTCTCCGTCCGCCACATGATGGTGGCCACCGTGAAGGGCCATTTCGGCGCCTTCTCGGCAGAAGCCGAGCTCGATCCGAGCAACCTCTCCCAGTCGAAGGTCAGCGCGACCGCCGACGTGGCCTCGATCTCGACGGGCGTCGACCAGCGTGATGCCCACCTGCGCTCGGGCGACTTCTTCGATGCCGAGAAGTTCCCGCACATGCAGCTCGTCACCACCTCCATCAAGGCCAACGGCGAGGATCTCGTCGTCGAGGCGAACCTCACCATCCGCGGCGTGACCAAGCCCGTGACGCTACGCGGCGAGCTGCTCGGACCCGTCAAGGATCCGTGGGGTAACCAGCGTATCGGCGTGCAGCTCCAGGGTGAGCTGGATCGCGAGGAGTTCGGCATCACCTGGAACCAAGCGCTCGAGACCGGTGGCGCTCTGGTCGGCAAGAAGGTGAAGCTCGACCTCGGCGCCGAGTTCACGAAGGCCTGATGGCCGGGGCCTCGGCCCCGACAATCCAGCCGAGTCGCCCAAAACTGGCGAACCAGTCGCCGAGTTCCCGATCGAAGGCTTCGGCCGCGGCAGGGAGCTCGGCGACTACGTTTTCGCAGGCCTTTCCGAGGGCTTCGTTCGCGGCGAGCTGGCCGAGCAGCCGTGCGGCCGCTTCGGGGAGAGGTCGGTCCCACAGGAGGCCCTCGGCGTCGCGATAGACGGCGCGCCATTCGTAGTGAGGCTCGGGCGGCACGAAAGGCTCGCCCGCCAGCAAGGCCCGCCGCAGATCGGCGACCGGGTAGTGGGCCTCGAACCAGCGGAGGGCCGGTGAGAACTGGAGACGGAGCTCGGCCCAGGCGTCGGCTCCGAGCCTTTCGAGACTCGCCAGGTCGAACGGCGGGGCCTCGGCCGCGTCGAAGCACTCGACGTAGGCCCATTCGAGGCGCGCCATGTCGAGACACAACGGCGCGTGGGGCAGTACCAGCTCCTGCTGCAGCAGCAGCTCCGGCTGCAGCAGCCGTTGCTCGAGGTAGCTCACCAGTGCGTGACCCAAGTCGCGCAAAGTGGGGCTCTGGGGAGGGTGGGCCACAAGATACCGCTCGGCCAGGTGCGCGAAGGTGTCATCACCGAGCACCGCGACCAAGCCGGGGAAGTCTTCGCGCAGCGCCTCGATGTGACGCAGCCAGTACTGTTCGCGATAGATCTCGACCTGCGCCGCAGCGGTCAGCCGAGCACTGGCGCCAATCCAGCGCTCGGCCTCACTCGGCTCGCCGAGTTGCCTCGGACTCTGCACCTGCGTGGTCAGCCAGTGGAGCGCGCCGTCCAAGGACCTCATCCGAGCACCTCCGAACGGACGCTGGCGATCCGCGCGAGCTCGGGCAGGAGCTCGGAGAAGGCTGGAATGTCCTCGTCCCACTCGAGCAGCGTCGAGACGGGGCCCGTCAGGGCCAGTGTCTCACGGTAGAGCTCCAACACCGGATCGATCGGGGCGCAGGAGTGGGTGTCGAGGAGGTGGGTCCCCTTGTCCGTGTGTCCGGCCAGGTGAATCTGCAGGATGCGTTCGTGCGGCAGCCCGCGAACGAAATCACGGGGCTCGAAGCCGTGGTTGAAGGCCGAGACCCAGACGTTGTTGACGTCGAACAGCAGGCCACAGTCCGCCTGCTCGGCGACCTGGCCGATGCAATCCCACTCCGTCAGCTGGCTGCTCGAATAGGTCAGGTAGCTCGACGTGTTCTCCAGAGCGAACGGCACCTCCAGGAAGTCCTGAACCAGTCGAGCGCGGCGGGCCACGCGCTCCACGGTCTCGGCCGTGTAGGGCAGGGGCAGCAGGTCGTGCAGGTGAGCGCCGCCCGCCCCGCAGAAGCAGAAATGATCGCTCACCCAAGGCGGGCGCACGCGCCGCACCAGCTTGCGGAGGTTCTCCAGGTATTCGCGGTTCGGTTCGTCCGGTCCGCCGATGGACAACGACACGCCGTGCAGCACCAGCGGGTGCTGCGCACGCACTCGGTCCAGGTGTTGGAGGGGACGCCCGCCTGGTCCGAAGTAGTTCTCGCTGATGGCCTCGAAGAAGCCCACCGAGCCCGGCGCCTCCTGGATGGCGGCGTAATGAGGCGCACGCAGGCCCAGACCGACACCGAAATCGGGGACCCGAAGGTGGGCAGGGCGGTGGGCGGGGCGAATTTGCCTGGCTTCGGACACGGCGCAGTCAACCACGATACGCGACGCGGCCCGAAAGGTTTCGTAGAATCGGCGCATGCAATCGGCGGCCGAGGTCTTCACGCAACGACGGCAGCGACTGGCCGGCCTGATCGAGCGAGCGGGCATCGAGCACGCAGTGCTGGCCTCCGGCTGGGCCCGTCCGCGCAACTTCGCGCACAACGTCTTTCCGTTCCGGGCCGAGAGTCACTTCTTGTACGCCATCGGGCGCCACATCGAGGGTGCCGTGCTTTCGTTCGAAGACGGAAGCCCCCGGCTGTACGTGACGGCGCGCGATCCGGAAATGGCCCTGTGGGAAGGACCCAAGCCGAGCTGTGAAGAGTTGAGTTCGCAGCTGGGGCTCGAGGTGTTGCCGCTCGACGAGTTCGCGGTTGCCCCCGACGCCGCGTGTGTGCCCCCCCAGGACGACGAGAGTTCGAACTGGCTGTCCGCGCTGCTCGAGCGCGACGTGGAGGCCCAGTCCGGTCCGCACTTGGAAAGCGCCGACGCCGCGCTGGCCGACGCTCTGGTGGAGCTGCGCTTGGTGCACGACGCCGCCGCGCTCGCGCAGCTGCGCTGGGCGGGCGAGGTGAGTGCGGGGGCGCACCGCTCGGGTATGCGCGCGACGCGTGGCGCTCGCTGGGAATTCGAGGTGCGCGGCGCGATGGAGGGTCACATCTTGGCCGCCGGCATGCGCACTTCCTACGAGTCGATCGTCTCGACGCGAGGAGAGATCCTCCACGTCACCGATTCGCGTGGCGCGCTCTTGCCGGGCGAGCTGTTGCTGTGCGACGTGGGGGCGGAGACGCCCGAGGGCTGGGCCGGTGACATCACCCGGACCTGGCCCACGGCAGGGAAATTCTCGTCGTCGCAGCGTGAGATCTACGAGCTGGTGCTCGGCGTGCAGCAGGCGGCCATCGACGCCGTACGAGCGGGCGTTCGTTTCCGCGAGCTGCATCGCGCAGCAGGACGTAGCTTGGGCGCTGGCTTGGTCGAGCTCGGCATTCTGCGCGGCAACGCCGAGGAGCTCTACGAGCGTGGAGTGGTCGCGGTGTTCTTCCCTCACGGGCTGGGCCATCTGTTGGGGCTCGACGTCCACGACATGGAAGACCTGGGCGATCGCGCTGGGTACGCGGCGGGCCTCCAGCGCAGCGAATCACCCGGCGAGAGCGCGCTGCGGCTGGACCGGGTGCTCGAGGTCGATCAGGTGGTGACCATCGAGCCGGGCTTCTATCGCTCGCCGTTGCTGCTGGCGCGAGCTCGGGCGGATCGGCACGTGCGCGACGCCATCGACTGGTCTCGTCTCGAGGCGTTCAGCGACGTACGCGGCATCCGCATCGAGGACGACGTCAGGGTCACGAACGAGCGCGCCGAGGTTCTGAGCGCGGCGGCGCCCAAGACCATTGCCGACCTCGAGCGTATCGTTCGCGGCGAGTGAGCCCGAATTTCAGGCGCGGGCTTCTTCAGCCAGCTCTTCGGCGCTCTCGACTCGCACTCGCCAGTCGTCGTCCACCGGACAGACGAGCTGAACGAGCTCCTCCACCGGGGCGCCGGATTCGAGCAACTGGCGCGCCTGGGGCGTGCCTGCCAACAGATCGAAAGCGGGGTGAGCGCTCTCGAACTCGTAGACGCGGGTCAAGAACTGGAAGTCGGCGGGAGCCAAGGTGCGCGCGGCGTGCACGAGGCGCAGGTAGGTCTCGACCGGACGGAAGCGCGCTTCGTCGTGGACGTGTAGCTGGACGCCGCCGCAGACCTTGCCTGCGTGCTTGTCGAAGCTGGGACGGAATCGAGTCGGTCGCACCCACGCGCCGGGGATCGGTCCGAGTGTGCGGGCCAACTCGGCGCCGTCGAGGAACGGTGCGCCCACGCTCTGGAAGGGTGTGGTGGTGCCGCGGCCCTCCGACAGGTTGGTGCCCTCGAGCAGGCAGCCTCCCGGGTAGACCAGCGCGGTTTGGAGCGTGGGCATGTTGGGGGAGGGCGGGACGAAAGGCCGTCCCCAGGCCCAGGCGCTGCGGTGCCGCTCCCATCCCTGGCAGGAGACGATCGAGAGCGCGCCGGTGGGGCCCAGCGGGACGTCGGTCTGCCCCAAGACGCTCACCACGACCTCCGCCAGCGTCATGCAGTGGCGGATCGGCAGCTGTTCGAGGCCCACGAACGAACGCAGTTCGTCGTCCTGCGGGCGGCCTTCCAAACGGCCCGGATCGGCGCCGATGGGATTCGGTCGGTCGAGGATCAAGACGTGCACACCGGCGGCGATCGCCGCCCGCGCAGCCAGCAGCGCGGTCCAGGTGTACGTGTAGTAGCGGCTGCCCACGTCGACCAAGTCGATCAGCAGCAGCTCGAGCCCGTTCAGATCGTCGGCGCGTGGGCTGAGCGTTTCCTTGCTGGCGCCATAGAGGCTCACCAAGCGAGCACCGAGCGCGGAGCTGTCGTCTTCGCCCACCGGCTCTTCGGCTTGCGCCAGGCCATCCAGGCCATGCTCGGGCGAGAAGACGACGCTGGGGGCCAGGTCGAGATCGCGCAGGACCTCGAGCGTGTTCTTGCCCTCACTGTCGACCGCAGGCGCGTGGGTCAGCACGCCGAAGCGAGCCTCTGCCAGTCGACGGCGCGCCGCGGAATTCCTCGCACGTTTCAATACATCGAGACCGACCAGCATGGTGAAGACTCATAACCGAAATGCGCCCCCCGAAGAAGGGGAGGTCGGTCCCCCGGTCCCATCGGCAGGTATTGGAAATACTTGGCGAACTCGTTCCCGCCGGACCACCGGGCGGGTTGGGGGCCGAGGCAGGCCAACGGGTTGTGGGTGGGCCGGTAGGGGCCCCGAGGGGGACGGATTGAGAAATAATTGCGTATCCCACATTCTGGTTCTGTAAATCGTTGCGTAGCCTGGTGCCGATGAAGCGCGTGCTGGTCGTCGACGACGAAGAGAACATTCGCCTCGTCTTGCGCACGTTCCTCAAGCGCGGCGGCTACGAAGTCGAGACGGCAGGCAGCGGAGAAGAAGCGCTGGTCCAGGTCGAGGCGTTCGGCCCCGACTTCGTCATCACCGACGTTCGCATGCCGAAGATGGGGGGGCTCGATCTGCTGTCGACGTTGCGCGCCAAAGGCGCCGACACGACCGTGATCGTGATGAGCGCCTACGGGAGCCACGACCTGGCGCTCGAGGCCATCCAGGCGGGCGCCTACGACTACGTCTCCAAGCCATTCAAGCCCGAGGAAGTGCTGCTGTGCTTGAAGAAGGCGGAGGAGCGCGAGAGCCTGCGCCGCGAGAACAGGGCCCTCAAGGAGGAGCTGCAGAAGAGCTCCAAGTTCGAGAACCTCTTGGCCAAGAGCGAGGCCATGGAGGTCATTTTCCGTACCATCGCCAAGGTGGCCGACTTCAAGACCACCGTGCTCGTGCAAGGTGAGAGCGGTGTCGGCAAAGAGCTGGTGGCGCGCGCGCTGCATGCGCGCAGCGGCCGTCGTAATGGCCCCTTCGTGGCCGTGAACTGCGGCGCGATCCCGGAAAACCTGCTGGAGAGCGAGCTGTTCGGTCACAAGCGGGGTGCGTTCACCGACGCCATTCAGGATCGTCGTGGCCTGTTCGAAGAGGCGAGCGGTGGCACGTTGTTCCTCGACGAGATCGGCGAGCTGCCGCTGGCCCTCCAGGTGAAGCTGCTGCGCGTCCTGGAAGACGAGAAGATCCGTCGCCTCGGCGAGAGTCGCGACATCCAGGTCGACGTGCGCATCGTCACCGCCACGCACCGCGACCTGATCGCCGAGGCCAAGGCCGGACGCTTCCGCGAAGATTTGTTCTACCGCCTCAACGTGTTGGCCATCGTCGTGCCGCCGCTGCGCGACCGACGGGAGGACATCCCCCTGCTGGTGGAGCACTTCGTCCACCGCAACAACGCGCGGCTCGGCACGAACGTCACCGGTGTAGACGGCGAGGCGAGGCGCCTCATCTACGAGTACGCCTGGCCGGGCAACGTGCGGGAGCTCGAGAACACGATCGAGCGTGCCATGGTGCTGGCGGAGTCCAGCCAGATTACCGCGGCCGAGCTGCCGGAGCGTGTCCGCGACGTGCGCGATCCGGTCAAGTTGCAGCTGGCCAGCGGCGAGCTGAGCGTGAAGAAGACGACGCGCTTCATCGAAGAGGTGTTGATCCGACGAGCCCTGCACAAGACCAAGGGCAACCGGACCCGCGCGGCCGAGCTCCTCGAAATCAGCCACCGCGCGCTGCTCTACAAGATCAAGGACTACGGCATCAGCGAGCCGTGAGCCGAGGACGGAATCTTCCGGGGCGGCGCAAACGAAGAGCCCCATCCCACCCGTCCTTTCCGTCCATCCCACCGGCCCGGTTCACGGGCTCGGCGCGCCCATGGGCCGGTGGATGCATTTTCCGACCCCTGCCAGTATCATCCGCGGCCATGAAAAAGCCGCTTTCGATCGCCGCCGCCCTCTGGCTGGTGGCCTGTGGTGGGAGTCAGGAGCCTGGTATCAAGACGCAGGAGGACCGGCTCAACGAGCAGCTCGCGCTCGCCGACGAGCAGAACGCCAAGGACGACGAGTACAACTCGCGTTACGAGGCCTCGAAGACGGAGTCCGAACAGGCCGAGCAGTTCGACAAGGCGAACGCCGAGCACGAGCTGAAGCGCGCGACGCTCAGCGCCGTGACCTGCCCCGACACCTTCACCACCGAGCAGCTGGTTGGCTACAAGCCGGGCACCGCCACGCTGGTCGTGACGTTCGGCAACCAGGGTGACGTGACCGAGGCGACCATCGCGGCTCCGTATACGGACACGGTCGTCGGTGACTGCGTGCTTCAGGCAATCAAGCCGGTGCGCATCAAGATCTTCTCCGGTCCGCCGCAGAAGATGGACTGGACGATCGAGCTCCCTCCGCCGAAGAAGCCGGAGAAGAAGGACGCCAAGAAGAAGTGAAGGATGAGGGGAGCCGCGGCTCCCCTTTTTCTTTTCGGAAGGAGCGCCGGATGCGTGGGCGCCGCGCGCCGCCGCTCGGGGAACGGCTCGCTGTCTGCGCCAAACCAGCTCAGAGAGCCCAGAGAATCGCGACCACGACGACGCCGAGCACGCCCGAGGCCAGGTAGCCGGCCGGAGCCCAGCGATCCCAGCGTGACTCGGCCATCCGCAGCTCGATGGAGGCGAAGCGGCTCGCTGGACGTCCCTTTCGACCGCTCAGTGCGAGCGTGGCCGCTTCGAGTGCGGGGTCGAGTGGATCACCGAGACGCATGGACCCGAACAGATCGCATCCATGGTCGGAGATGTCCACGCGGGAACGAGGCCAAATGGCCGAAATGCACGCAGAGTTCCGAGATAACTGTAGAGATGAACGAAACCCTGCGTGCAGGACCTACATTCCTACAGTCTCATCGTCGCGTGCTCAGTCGAAAACGAGCTCAGCCGAGCGAGCTCAGTGCGGCGTGCTCGGCCGAACGAGCTCGGTCGAACGAGCTCAGTCGAACACGAACCGGCCGAACACGAACCGGCCGAACGTAATCAGCTGCTCTCGCGGTTGCGTGCCCACCAGGTGCGGACGAGCGACTGGATTTCGTGGCGCTCCGCGTCCGGTAGTTCTTCGTGATAGCCGAAGTCCTGTCCCGCGGTCGCTTTGATTTCCTCGTGGGCGGCGCGGCGAATGTCCGGCTTCTCGTGCATGAGCGCCGCGATCAGCCATTCCATGCGGGGCTCGTCGCGGTGTTCGACCCAGAACGACTGCCAGCGCACGAAGTCGCTGCCGAAATCCTGGCGCGTCAGCACCGAGAGAGCCCACTGCGCCGCGCGCGCAACCGTGCGGTCTCGTTCACCGAGCAGCTGGAGAAGGACCGGGATCGCTTCGTGTTCGCGAACGTCGGCCAGCGCCTGGATGGCCGCGCTTCGCGCCTCGGTTCCCAGGCGGACGTCGAGGATCATCTCTTCGACCTGGGTGCGCAGCGCGCGGCGCGCGAGCGTGTCGGATTGTAGGCGACGTGCGCTGGCCAGGGCCGCATTGCGAACGGGCGCGGAGCCATCGAGCAACCGTCCGGCGATGGCCTTGGCCGCGTCACGGCTGGGCAGCTCGCCGAGCAGCAGTGTCGCCCAGCGGCGCACGTCGGCATTCTCGTCACCCGTGCGCACGGTGAGGAACGGTGTGGCGCGCAGGCCGAAGCGGACCAGGGCTCCGAGCAAGGGGCCGCAGTCCGAGGCCTTTTCTTGCGGGCCGGCGGGCTCACGCACTTTGCCCGGGAAGCGTGCGATCAGGCTGGCGACCGCGGACTCGCCGCCGTCGAGGAGCTTGTCGAGCGCGCGCTCGTCGCCATCCAGCAAGCGGCTGACTTGGTCGTCGTAGGTGCGCGGCGCGACCGGGACCGGGCGCCGACTGACGCGGGGGACATTGGTGGCGCCCCAGCCGTCTTCGGGCGGCTCGTCGAGCAGGGGGCGCCGACTGACCATCGTGCCGCTGCTGCGGATCTCGGGTGCATCGATGCGGGGCGCCAGTGCTTCGAAGATCGGAGCGGGGGCGACGTCTTGGCTTCGAGTCGAAGCGCCGGGGGCAGCTCGATCGGGCGCCAGAGGTTCGCCGCGCAGGAGATCGACCCGCGGCGACTCGACCCGCGGCGACTCGACACGTGGCGACTCTGCGCTCGTCTCGGAAGTGCGAGCCGCCAAGCGCGTATCGATCGAAACCATGCGCCGCGGTGTCATCAGGCCCACGGGCGGCCGCACGGCGGCTGGCGGTGCTTCGGGGGCTGCCGGCGGTGCGTCGGGTTCGGCCGTGCTGATGACGGCGGGAGGCTGCGGCGTTCCCGGAAATCCCTTCCAGGTCTGGGGGGGCTCCGCAGGGAACGAAGGCACATCCAACTTGCGCGGCGCGTTGGGGCTCGGTTCGAGTGAGCTGGGGGGGAGCTCGCGAGGCGCTCGGCTCGAGGCGGGTGCGTCGCTTCCGAGTTCGCGAGAGAAGTGGCTGACCGGACGCGGCGAGGGGCGCTTCGCGATCGAGGGGCGCGATACGGGCTCGGCGGCCTCGTCGATCGTGACCGAGGCGAGCGGCGCAGCGACGTGGGGTAGTGCTGGCGTCCCCGAGCTGGCCGAGCCATCGGTGATTGCTTCGGTCGCAGCGGAGTCTGCCGCAGCGGAGTCTGCCGTAATCAACTCGGCCGCAGTCGCAGCGGATGCGATGACGTCGGTCGCCTCGGATGCGATGACGTCGGTCGCCTCGGAAGCCTCGGAGACGATGTCCGCCGACGAGGACTCGCTGTGCAGTTGGGTCGTGTCGGCGGCCGTAGCGCCGATCTCCTCGGCGCCGACCGCGGCGTCCTCGGAGACACTGCCGCTTTCACCCGGAGCCTCATCGCTCGTCGAGTCCGCGGACGCCGCGACGCCGAACCAGGCAGGCGGGGCCGCGCCGTCGCGCTTGGTCGAGGCGGGGCGATCTTCGTCGGCCGAACGCAGCGCGTGGACGTGACGAGGCAAAGGCTCGGGAACGGTGGGCGCCGGCGCTTCGGGGACCGGGACCGACTCGGAGGCAACTTCGGAGCGTGGACTCGAAGCAGGGGCCAGGCCCGGTTGGGTGTTCCGTACGTTCAGAGCGGCTCGCAGTGAAGGCGTGCCCATCTCCCCGGGATTCGAGCGGTACTCGGAGGGAAGCGAGAGGTGCGACGGGCCTTTGCCGCTGAACGGAGGCGGCACGTCCGGGATGATCGAAGGCGCCTTGGGCGCAGCAGGCACGCCCACCATCTTGCCGAGGCTCGCGGCGCTCGTGGGGACGACGCTGTTGCGCTTGCGCTCCATTAGCACGCGCTCGAACGCGTGAGCGATCGCCGGTGCCAAGGCGATGACCTCGCCGATGCTGCCGGCATCGACGTCGGCTTGCCCGTGATCACCGTAGAGCAGCATTACGCTGCGACCCCGGAGCACGACCGGCAACAGCAGAACCCGGCGCCCCGTCTGTCGACCGAGATCGTGCGCTACGCCGCCTTCGAGTCCCGAGGCGCGCAGCCGCGTCAGCTGGTGCACGCCATCCTGAACGGCCTTGCGGAAAGGACTGTTCAGATCGAGCGGGATCTTCAGCAGCGGTAGCTCGTTGCTGTTCGCCCCTGGTCCGGTGGCGCTCAGGCCGCGTGCCTCGTTGCCCGAGACGGCAAACAGCGCAGCGTATTCGAAGGTGGACGAGACCGCGCGCAGTACGATCTCGAAGATCGAGTCACGGTCTCGCGCCGAGGCCAGCGCGCGCTGGGCTTCGGCCAACGCGGCCAACTGGGCGTCGGCGATGGCGCGAGGCTTGGGTGCCGGGGCTCGAGCGGAGCGTTCGGCGGGCGCAGAAGTGGATGGCGCCGAAGCGGCTGGCACCGGAGCGGCCGGAGCCGAAGTGGCCGGTGCCGGCTGCGACGTAGCGACCCAGGCCACGGTGGGAGGCGCTACCGACTCGGCCGAGCTTGCAGTGACGCTCGCGTAGTCGAGGGGAGGGGGCTGCGTCGCTGCTGCTTCGGGGGCCGGGGGC
>DATIDO010000142.1:0-4898 GCA_035456245.1 Polyangiaceae bacterium | reverse complement strand
CAGCCGCGATCGCGACTTCTCCGCCAGCAGGGCCCACCTTCTTGCTGGCCGAGCGCGGTAGCTCGATGCCGCCGCCGCCCCCGCCGCCCAGGCCACCACCGTCGACGCTGTCGTCCGCGGCAGCGTCGGTGTCCTCGTCGCCGCCATCACAGGCCAGGATGGAGGACGTGAGTGCCAGGGAGAGCCAGAGCCATCGGGTCGACATGGGAGGACATGCTAAGGAGCAGCCCGCCTGAGTAAATGGTCCGGAGCAACGAGCCGAACTCCCACCGGTTCCGGCCTATCGGAGAGCACACGATCGTTCCCGGCTCGTCGCAATCGTCACGAGGAAGCCGACCTAAGCTGCCCGCATGCGCGGCGCGATCGTGTTCACGAATCTCCTCGGCAGTTCGTTGCTTCTCCTCGGCTGCGAGCAGCCTCCGAGCGTCGAAGAGCAGCCCGCTCCCGCCGCGCCGCCGCCGCCGCCGCCGCCAATCCTGGTGGATGGCTCGGCCACCGTGGGACCGATCAACCGCGCTGTGCTGGATCTGTACGCCTCCGAGCTCGTCACCGACATTCGCCTGGACACTTCGGGAACCGGCGGCGGCTTCAAGAAGTTCTGTCGCAAGCAAACCGCGCTCAACGGAGCTTCGCGTCCCATCACGGCTGCCGAGGCCAAGCTGTGCGAAGCGAATGGAGTGGCCTTCGTCGAGTTACCCATCGCCTTCGACGGTGTGGCCATCGTGGTGCCGCGTTCGAACGATTGGCTCCAGTCGGTCTCGGTCGACACTCTCGAGCGCGTCTGGCAGCCATCGGCCGACGGCACGGTGAAGACGTGGAAAGACGGCGACGCGAAATTCGCTGCCGAGCCGCTGGTACTGTTCGGGCCAGGCATCGACTCCGGCACCTTCGACTTCTTCACGCAGAGCGTGGTTGGGCAAGAAGGTCAGAGCCGCTCCGACTACACGGCCAGCGACGACTACGACGACTTGGCCAATCGTATCGCCGGGGAGAAGGGCGCTCTTGGCTACTTCGGTTTGGCCTACGCGGTGAAGAACCGGGAGCGTCTGCGTATAGTCCCCGTCGACGACGGTGTGGCCGAGAACGGCAAGGGGCCCATTGCCCCGACCCGCGAGTCCATCGCCGATGGCAGCTACCAGCCGCTGTCCCGGCCGGTGTTCCTCTACGTTGCGGCGCACGAGGCGGCGCGCAAAGAGGTCGCCGACTTCGTCTCGTTCTACCTGCGCGCGGCGCGCTTGGTCGCCCCGGACGTGGGATACGTGCCGTTGCCGAAACGCATCTTCGAGCTGGCCCAGCTGCGCTTCGCTCAGAAGAAGACCGGCTCGGTCTTCGCCGGCGAGCGCATTCCGGTCGGCCTGACCATCGCCGATCTGCTCGAGGCCGAGACCGTCTCGGTGCACGCCAGCAGCAAGTGACGCTCAGAACGAGTCGATGAAGTCCTTGACCGACTGCGCCGCGAAGTCCGGCCAATCGTGCCCCTGCGCGTGCTCACACCAGGTCACGGGGTAGCCGGGATCACATTCGTACGTCAGGCAGCCTCCGGCGTCTTTCGCTGGGGCGCTGGTGTCACAGCCGTTGGTCTCCAGGATCCGCGCCATCGCGCTCACGCCCGATTCGTACGAAACGGTGGGATCCGGGTTGCCGTGCGCGCCCCACGCAGCCACCGGCCCCGAGCAGGCGTTGGTGGCCCAGCGTGAGCCGGCCACGGGAGCCACCCCGCGCAGCACCTCGGCGCGCTCACAGGCCAAGGTGTAGGACATGATCCCGCCGTAGCTGTGGCCGGTGGAGAAGACTCGGTTCTCGTCGACGCAGTACCCGGTCTTCAAGTCGTCGAGCATGGCATCGAAGAAGGCCACGTCGCGCCCGTCCTGGTTGGGCCAGCCAGTCCCGTCACCCGCATCCAGTCCGTCGGGGTAGACGAAGATCGAGGGCGTGCCGCCCTTCTGCTCGATCCCGAAGTACCAGGGGCCGCTGACGCCCGCGCCGTCGTTGCCCAACCCGTGAAAGGCGAACACCAGTGGGTAGGCGTGGGACGGATCGTAGTCGGCGGGGAGAGAGAGCACGTAGGTGCGCTCCAGCGCGCCCACGGTGATGGAGAGGGCTCCCGTTGGCGGCGTGGCCTCACCGTTGCAGCCGCTGCTCGGTCGGACGGCCAAAGGCTCCGAGCCGCCGTCGCCATCACCGTTCGCGTCACCGCCGCCCCCGCTACCGTCGCCCTGGCCGTTGTCGCCAGCGTCCTGTCCGCTGGTTCCGTCGCTATCGCTCGACGCGTCCGCCCCGCCGTCGGGACCATCGTCGGTGCCGCCACAGCCCCAGGTCCAGCCCAGCGCGGGTGCCAGGAGCAGCCCTGCCGTCATCCAGCTTCGTCGACGCATGCTCGGGGAGCGTCCACGACGCGTGGCGAGCCCGTCCAGGACAATCCGACCGAAGCGACCGAGAGGCGGCTCAGCGGCACAACCGCGGACGAATCGTGCGGTCGCGCGAGAAAATCGTCGAGCTTGTCATGGGTGGGAAGTCTCGTTCTGATCGGGGCGAGTCATGAAAGCTTCCGAGAAGAAGGCCCTACTGTCGACGCTCCAAGCCCGCTTCGAGGCTCACCCTGCGCGACACCCGGGGCTCCCTTGGGCTCGGGTGCTGGAGCGCTTGGATGGCAACGGCGCCGCGTTGAAGTCGCTCGGCGCCATGGAAGAGACGGGGGGCGAGCCGGACGTCATCGGCAGCGACGCGGCGACGCGGGAGCTCCTCTACTGCGACTGTTCGAGCGAGAGTCCGAGCGGACGTCGAAGTCTCTGTTACGACGAGGAAGGGCGCGCATCTCGCAAGGAGGCCAGACCCGCGAGCAGCGCGCTCGCCATGGCGCGAGCGATGGGCATCACCCTGCTCGACGAAGACCAGTACCGGGCGCTGCAGCAACTGGGCGAGTTCGATCTCAAGACCTCGAGCTGGCTGGTGACGCCGGCGGCGATGCGCAGTTCGGGTGGGGCGCTGTTCGGCGATCGCCGCTACGGCCGGGTGTTCGCCTACCACAATGGCGCGCAGTCCTATTACGCAGCGCGCGGGTTTCGCGGTCTGCTCCGCGTTTGAGGCTGGGTCAGGATCGACTGGGTCCGTTGGGTCGCGTCGACTGGCGAGACGGGTCCGCTCGGCATGTGTCACGTTACGCTCGGGTGTGACGACGTTGTCGTGCCTCGCAGGTTCCCTGCCTGGGCACGCAGCCGAATCCAGCGCCAAATCGCCCAGCGGGCGGCTGGCACAGCGCTTGCTCTGTCGGGTGACATGGCTCGCTTGGTCCGCCCCCGCTCGCTTTCCTACTCGGTGCACCTGGAGCCGGTCACGTCGCCTTCCCTCAGCGGGGCGATGTGGGGCGGCCTGGTCTGGGGCCTCTCGGGCCTGGCCGTGTGGAGCGCGCTGCTCGCCACCTCGCTCGACTGGTTCGCCTCGTCCAGCGTTGGGTTTGCTTCGTGCGGGCTGTTGGTAGCCGTCGCAACCCTGGTCGGGGCGCTGCGCGGAGCGCGCTGAGTCCGCCGCCCACCCTGGCCGAGCGCGCCCCGACCGTGTCTCTATTCGACCTGCACCGCAGTCTCGCTCTGGAGCGCGGCTAGCAGGGCCTGGGCTTGGACGACCTCACCACCCCGCGCGTTGTCGAACAGGAGCTGAGGGGTCCGAAAGAGGCCCGGGAGGCTCCACCAGCCAAGCAGACCGGTGAGCACCTGCGCAATCCAGCGATCGGCCGTGGCACGTGGATCGCCAATCGGAAGCTGACGGCGAAGTAGACGAACGCTGCTGCGCCCCACAGGCGGACGGTGCCCACGTCGGGGTGCGGAGAGGTCGCCTTGACCGCCGACACGAGTGCCAGAACCGGCACGAACGCAGGTAGGAGCAGGAGCATGCGGCTATGACCCGCCGCCATGCGGATGGCTCGACGACCAAACATGGGGCCGCAGGCTGGCACGGATCGGTGTGGCGAGCAGCACTCTTTCTTCGAGCATTTAGGGAGCCGGCCGCAGCGCGGGCCGAAGGCGCGTGTTGCCGTGACGGTGATAGGCGATGCTGATGCTCTGCTCGTCCAAGTAGAGGCGATCCTCCAGGGCCGCATCACTGGTCACCGGCTCGCTCAGCAGCGTCCAGCCCAACGCGCCGGCGCGCTCCAGGACCTCGGCGCTCGGCGTCCCCACCAGCCGTACGCGCAAGGCCTCCCGGCCTTCGAGGCGCGCCCAACTCGTCGCGTCGTCGACCCGTGTCAGCTCCACCGGAGCACGCATGCGACGGGCCGCCCGGAGACAGAGCTCCACTTCCTCGGCGCCAGCGTCCAGGCAGACCAGCACGACGACCCGGCGCGGCTGATAGCGGAGGAAGTTCACCTCGCCACGCGCGGACGTGCCGAGCACGTCGCGGGCGACAGCCACCGAGCGCCCCTTCGAGCGCACGTGGCAGAAGCCCAGCACGTAGTCGGGCCCCCCGGCCTTGGCGCCCGGACCGAACTGGCTCTGCTTTCGGCCTCCGAAAGGCTGCCTGCCGACGACTGCGCCGGTGATGGGGCGGTTGACGTAGAGATTGCCCGCCTTCATCCCGGCCAAGAAGCGCCGTTGTTCGCCTTCCGACAGCCCCACGAAGCCAGCGGTCAGCCCATAGTCCGTGTCGTTCAGGATCGAGAGGCCGTCGTCCAAGTCGCGCGCACCGAGCACGCTCACGATCGGGCCGAAGAACTCCGTGCGTTGGGCGAAGCTACCGCGCTGTACGTTCCACAGGATGCCCGGTGAAAGGAGCCTGGGGTTGTCGGGCGCGAGCCGAGGCCGCACCAGCCACTCCTGCTCGTCGGCCCGGTCGAGCAGCTGGGCGAGCGGCCCACGCGGTGGCTCGATGAGAGGCGTGACGAAGCTCTCACGTTCCCAAGCAGA
>DATIDO010000141.1:0-2393 GCA_035456245.1 Polyangiaceae bacterium | reverse complement strand
ATCGAGCGTCTGCGCGGCATCTACCAGCGCAACCTCGAGAACGACGGGGTGGAGCTGGTGCGCGGCTACGGCCGCTTCGTCGCCGATCGAACCCTCGAAGTAGCCGAGCGTCAGCTACGCGGCCGGCATGTGCTGCTGGCGACCGGTGGCGCGCCATCCGTACCACAGGTGCCCGGACACGAGCTCGGTGTGACCTCCGATGACTTCTTCGAGTTCGAGCAGCAGCCCGAGCACGTGCTGATCGTCGGTGGAGGGTACGTCGCGGTCGAGCTGGCCGGTGTGCTCGGGGCGCTCGGTTCCCGAGTGACCGTAGCGCTGCGCGGCGATGCGCCGCTCCGGGGCTTCGACGAGCTGCTTCGGCACAGACTGCTCGAAGAGATGCGAGCGAGCGGGCTCGAGGTGGTCACCGGCGTCGAAGTCGAGAGGCTGGAAGGCACGGCCGAGCAGGTCGGCTTCGTCGCGCGCGATGGCCGGCACCTCGGCCCCTTCGACCGAGTGGTCTGGGCGACGGGGCGACGGCCGCTGACGGCCGGCTTCGGTCTGGACGTGCAGGGCGTCGCATTGGACGAGCGGGGCTTCGTTCGCGTGGACGAGTGGCAGGACACCAGCGCGCCCGGTGTGCACGCGGTGGGGGACGTCACGGGTCGGGCGGAGCTGACGCCCGTTGCCATCGCGGCCGGACGTCGCCTGGCCGAGCGCCTGTTCGGCGGACAACCGAACGCCAAGCTCGACTACGACGACATTCCGACCGTCGTCTTCAGCCACCCGCCGATCGGCACCGTGGGTCTGAGCGAAGAGCAAGCCGGGGAGCGCTTCGGTCGAACCGAGCTGAAGATCTATACGACTCAGTTCTACGACAGCTACATGGCCTTCGCTCACCGCCGGGTGCTCACCAACATGAAGCTGGTCTGCGTGGGCGAGTCGGAGCGGGTGGTGGGCATCCACACCATTGGGCGCAGCTCCGACGAGCTGATCCAGGGGTTCGCCGTGGCGTTGCGCCTGGGAGCTACCAAGGCCGATCTGGATCGCACGGTCGCCATCCATCCGACCGCCGCCGAAGAGCTGGTGACGATGCGCTGACTGTGCATTGGCCGGAATCGCAGTAGGCTCGCCGCCCATGACGAAGGTCCCTGCTCGTTCCTGCCTGCCCCTGGGCCTGCTGTTGAGCGCCTTGCTGTTGGCGAACCCTGCTCTGGGCAGCGATCCGGCGCCGGCACCCGAGGCCGCAGGAGCCCACGGCGCGGTCAGCGCCGAACAGGCGCGCCGCGCCGGGTCCATCGCCCGCCAGACGATGAGCCCGTTCTGCCCCGGGCGTACTTTGGCCGATTGCCCATCCAACTACGCAGCGGAGTGGCGCGACGACATCCGGGCCATGGTGGCGCGGGGGATGAGCGACGACGAGATCCAGCGTGAGCTCTTCGGGCGGGCAGGCGGAGATCTTTCCGGCATCCCACACCGTGAGGTCAGCTACGCCGTACCGATCTCGCTCGGTGCCCTGGCGCTCGGCGTGCTCGGTTGGGTGCTGTGGCGCTTGAGCAAAAATCGCGCTGCGGGCTCGAGCGCGCTCGCGGGAGCGACTGCGCCCGCGGCGACGAGTGAGGGGACCCAAGCGGGCGCCAACGCGTCGACCGCATCGGCAGCAGCGCCGTCCAGTGAGTCCACGATCGACGAGCAGCGTCTGGAATCGGAGCTCGCCGCCGAGGGCGACGACGACTGAATCGGGCTCGGCCCTACTGGAGGCGCCCTACTCGAAGGCGCCCACGTGGAGCGCCTTCGATGGGTCAATCAGCCGAGGTCAGTTGACGCCGTCCGAACGGACCGTGCAGGAGGGCGTGCAAGTCAGGCTGCCGCTGGCGCCCGCGTCGCAGGCCTCGCTGCCGTTCTTGATGCCGTCGCCGCAGTACGGACCACGCTTGCAGTCCACGGTGCAACCACCGTAGCCGCCGACGTTGTTGGCGGTGCCCAGATCGCACTGCTCGGTGTTGGCGCCGGAGCCGTTGCGGACGCCGTCACCGCAGTAGGGAGCGAAGGCGGAGCAGTCGTAGAGGCAGTTGCCCTGCCCATAGGCTGCGTTGTCTTCGCCGTCGTCGCAGGTCTCGTTGCCGTTCTTGATGCCGTCACCGCAGTAGAAGGGTGAGAATTCGCAGCTGGTGGTGCAGCCGTTGTAGGCGTTGTCGTTGTTCTGGTCGCCGTCGGCAGCATGAGCAGCGTCGCCATCGTCGCACTGCTCGAAGGCAGCCTGCACGATGTTGTCGCCGCAGTAGGGGATGGCGGAGCAGTTGACGCCGTCCGAACGGACCGTGCAGGAGGGCGTGCAAGTCAGGCTGCCGCTGGCGCCCGCGTCGCAGGCCTCGCTGCCGTTCTTGATGCCGTCGCCGCAGTACGGACCACGC
>DATIDO010000140.1:0-3844 GCA_035456245.1 Polyangiaceae bacterium | reverse complement strand
AGCATCGCTCGCGAGCAGATGAGCGGCTTCGGCGGCGTCGTCAGCTTCATCGTCCGCGGTGGCAAGGCCGCCGCTTCCCGCGTCGTCGACGCCTCGCGCCTCGCGCAGATTGCGCCCTCGCTGGGCGGCGTCGAGACGCTGATCGAGCAGCCGACGATCATGAGCTATTTCGAGCTGAACGACGAACAGCTCAGCCAGATCGACATGTCGCCGTCGCTGATCCGCTTGGCGGTCGGCATCGAAGACGAGGCCGATCTGCTCGAGGACCTCGCGCGCGCCCTCGAGGCCTGAGCCCTCGACAGCCGAACCCGACAGCCGAGGACCTCGGGGACCGGGCGTGGCGCCCAGCGCGCCGGGCCGTCCCGCCGCGCCGCCTTGCCTGGCGTGGCGCCGCGGACGACCCTGACCGTGATGGGATGGTTTGCGAAGGGTGCGGGGCGGTCTGCCGCTCGGTCGGGTTCTTGGCTTCGGGCGACGCGCGTTTTCGCTCTGCTCGCCTGCTCGTTGATGCCGCTCGGCGCCGCCCACGCGGCCGACGACGACGCGATTCCGCCGGACCTGCGGCCTTGGATCCCGTGGGTGCTGTCGCAACGCGGCGAGGACGTGTGCACCAAGCTCGATGGCATGCCGCGCTGCCAGTGGCCTGGTCGGCTGCAGCTCGACCTGACCTCGCGCGGCGGTGAATTCCAGCTCGAGGTGTTCGTCGAGACCAAGGGCCTCGTTCGACTACCCGGCGACACCAAGAGCTGGCCGAGCGAAGTTCGCGACGGCGCGAACGAACTGCCCATCCTGGCTCAGGACGAGCTGCCCGTGGTCGAGCTCGCCGCCGGCGCTCACACGCTGCGTGGCCAGTTCGCCTGGCGACACCTCCCCGAGACCCTGTCCATCGGCCCCCACGATGCATTCGTCGAGCTGACCCTGGAGAAGCGGGCCGTCCCGCTCCCCAAGCGTGAAGGTGGCGAGCTCTGGCTCAAAGGGCTGGACGACGCAGGCAGCACGAGCGGTGAACCCGAGCACTTGGAGCTCGACGTATTCCGCAAGATCCACGACGGCGTCCCACTGGTGATCGAGAGCCGTCTGGTGTTCCAGGTGGCCGGACGGGCCCGCGAGATCGAATTCGGCACGCCCCTCCTGCCGGGCACGCTCCCGCTCTCCGTATCGGGCGACTTGGCCGCCGCGCTCGGGCGGGACGGCGCGCTGCGCGTCCAGCTCACCCCCGGGCGTCACGAGCTGATCGTGGTCGCGCGGAGCCAAGGTGTGCCCGCGCAACTGGATAGCCCCACTCGTTCGGCGCCGTGGCCCGAGCAGGAGACCTGGGTGTTCGAGCCCAACTCGGCGCTGCGCGCGGTCGAGCTGAGTGGTCCACCCGGCATCGACGCGTCCCGCACCGTCTTGCCCGAGGAGTGGAAGCAGCTGGCGGCATTTGCCGTCACGCCGGGCCAGGCGCTCGCGCTACGCACCACGCGCCGAGGCGAGCCCGAGATCCCGCCCAACAGGCTGACATTGCGGCGAGAGCTCTGGCTGGACGACGACGCAGGCGGCTTCACCGTACGCGATGATCTGTCCGGCACGGTCCAGCGCGACTGGCGGCTCGACTTGCTCGAAGGCCAACTGGGCCAGGTGCGCGTGGGCTCCGAGGCGCAGGTCATCACTCTGGCCAAGGATGGCACGCACCGTGGCGTCGAGTTGCGTGAGGCAGCGCTCGCGCTGCGCGCCGTTTCGCGCATGCCGCACCAGAACGAGCTGCGCGCCGTGGGTTGGTCGACGAACGTCGACTCCCTCACCGCCACCCTGCACCTGCCGGCCGGCTGGGACGTGCTGGCAACCAGCGGCGTCGACGAAGTGCAAGACACCTGGATCCGGCGTTGGGATCTGTTCGCCGTCTTCTACGTCCTGGTGCTGACTCTGGCGACCGCGAAGCTGGTTGGCGTGCCCGCGGGCCTGGTGGCCTTCGTCACGCTCGTGCTCTGTCACGACTACGACGCGCCCCACTACATCTGGTCCGTGCTGTTGGTGCTGGCGGCGTTGATCGGCCTGGTCCGCGCGCCGCGGTTCGCCTGGGTGTTGCGCTGGTCATTTCGCGCGGCCTCGCTGACGCTGGCCGTGATGCTGCTGACCTTCGCGGTCGAGCAAATTCGCTACGCCCTCTACCCACACCTGCGCGACTCGTACTCCCAAGCCGTCGACGAGTCGTCGAAGGAAGGTGGCTCGGGGGCTCGGGCCGACGTCGATCGCCCCGAAGAGGCCATGGCCGAGTCGGCCCCGCCCGCAGCACCTGCTCCGGTCGCAACGGAGGCCGCCCAGGAGCTGGACAGCCTCCGATCGATGGGTCGTCTCGGAGGGAGCCACGCCAGCAAGCGCGCTGCCACCAGCAGCTCCTCGAACTACGGCTCGGCCCCAGCACAGAAGCAGTTTCAACCCGGCAGCATCGTCCAGACCGGCCCCGGCGTCCCCGACGTCGTCAGCTCCTCCTGGGAGCTCTCTTGGTCGGGCCCCGTGACGAGTGAACACACCATCCGACTCTACCTGGCGCCACCGCGGTTCATGCGCCTCACCACCGCGCTGCGCTTGGTGGCGTCCGGACTCTTGGCGTACTTGTTCTGGCGCTATGCGGCCAGCCGCAGGCCGGCGCCGGACTCCGACGCACCGCCGAGCCACGGCTCACCGAGCACGGACGCTGGAACTCCGGAGGCCGGTATCTCGACGGGCGCTGTCTCGGAGGGCGCATCCTCGGCCAATACTCCCTCGGCTGGCACGCCCATCGACGCGGGGACCGTGCGCACCACGGCCAGCGTCTGGGCCTCGTGCTTGCTGCTTCTGGGCGCCTGGCTCGCACCCGGCAGCGCCAGCGCAGCCGAGCCTTCCGACGAGCGGCTCGCGCAACTGACCGAACGCCTCACCCAGCCGGCTGCCTGCACCCCCAACTGCCTTTCCATCGGCCGCGCCAAGCTGCGCGTGCAGGGCTCGCAGCTGAGCTACCGCGCCCAGGCTCACGCAGGGGACCGCGTAGCCTATCGCCTGCCTGGACCTGCCCACGCGCTCGGCGCCGTCGAGCTGCTCGTCGACGGTCGCGCGACCCACGACGTGCGCCTGGAGCCCGACGGCGCCTACTACGTGCGGCTGACGCCCGGTGTGCACGAGGTGGAGCTACGAGCCGCCCCCGACACCGATCGACTCACGCTCGAGCTGGGCGCGGTCCCTCACTACCTGGAGGTGGACAGCTCGGACTGGGTCGTCACCGGCGTCAACGACGACGGCAAGGTGGAGGGCGGCACCCTCACCCTGGCTCGCAAGCTGGAGCCATCGCAGGGCGAGACCCGCGCGACCGAAACGCGCGCCCAGGTCGTCGTCCCACCGTGGTTCACGGTCGCTCGGCAGCTGAGCATTGGCGTCAACGGACGCGTTCAGACCCGCGTGGTGCGCACGAGCGATCCCACGAGCCCCGAGGTGCTCGAGCTGCCGCTCCTGCCGGGAGAGCAGGTCACCACCCCTGGCATCGAGACGCGCGGCGGTGTGGCCGTACTCAGCTTCTCGCGCGAGATCACCGAGCGCGAGTTTGCCTCGACCCTGCCACTTACCCGCTCGCCTGCGCGGCGCTTCGAGCTCTCCCTGTTGGCCCCGGCCCAAGCTCCCTACTCCGAGATTTGGCGGATCGAGTGCGGCATCGTCTGGCACTGCAGCGCCAGCGGACTGCCCACGACGTCCCACGTCGAAGGCGGGCGCTACCTGGAAACCTACGCACCGTGGCCCGGTGAGAAGCTCGAGCTGATCGCCGAGGAGCCGCGCTCGGCTCCTGGTCAATCACTGACCATCGATTCGGCCACGCTGACCATCTCTCCCGGGC